>SKPU01000078.1 GCA_007119335.1 Syntrophomonadaceae bacterium | reverse complement strand
TGATACCCTTGAAACAGTTAAAGAAAGATTAGATGTTTATAAAAAGCAAACTGAACCCCTTATAAAGTTTTATCAAGACAAAGGTTTAATCAGTGAGGTTAATGGCAATCAGGATATTAATGGAGTCTATGAGCAAATTAACAGCATTCTTAATGACCTCTAAAGGCCGGTGTTGTTCTTATGGTTCCGTATGAGGAAGGCCAACTTGTTAAAATGAAGAAAGGACATCCTTGCGGTTCTAATCAATGGCGAATAATCAGGGTTGGGATGGACTTTAGAATAAAATGTCTAAATTGTGGCCGCAGCGTTATGATGCCCCGTACCCGCTTCGAGCGCCGAGTTAAGGGTTTGTTGTCTGAAGATGACTCAAAACCAGGTTAAACAGGGAGGGGGATTGCTATGGCTTGGAGTTGCGGTATCGTCGGGTTGCCTAATGCTGGCAAGTCGACTTTGTTTAAAGCCCTGACCGCCCTTGATGTGTCTATTGAAAGTTACCCGTTTTCTACAATTAATCCTAATAAGGCAGTTGTTCCTATTCCTGATCAAAGATTATCAGAACTGGCTGCATTGTGTGATTCCCAAAAAGTTACTCCGGCCACGATCACTGTTTTTGACGTGGCAGGGCTTGTTGAAGGAGCAAGCAGGGGTGAAGGTTTAGGCAATCAGTTCCTTGGTCATTTGCGAGATGTTGATCTTCTTATTCATGTTGTAGCTGGGTTTGAGCAGCCCGGTAGTGATTATTTAGACCCGGCGGCCCGACTTGAAATAGTTGACCTTGAATTAAACCTTGCTGATATCGAGGTCATTTCCAGAAGACGACAAAAACTGGAACCAAAACTGAAAAGTGGCGATCAATCTGCCCAATATGAATTGGATCTGCTATCTACTTTGGAGGAGCATTTAAATCTTGGCACTGCGTTGCGGGACTTGAGCTTTTCCCGAGAAGACGAGCTTTATTTAGATCAACTCTCCCTACTAACCCGGAAAGATATGCTTTATGTTTACAACTTGAATGAAGCATACTTCCTTGACCCGGACTGTTCTTTTTTCCCGTCTAATAGCCCGGTCGTTCCGATGTGCGCCAGCCTTGAAGCAGAACTTACAGAGTTGCCTGCTGAGGAACGAAAGTCTTTTCTGAGAGCTTATGGATTACAGGAAAGCCGGACCGAAAAGCTACTGCAGGATTGTTACAAAGATTTAGGTTTATTTACATTCTATACTGTTAAAGGCAACGAAGCACGGGCCTGGGTAGTTCCATCCGGGATTCGAGCTGTAAATGCAGCCGGTCGAGTCCATTCTGACATGGAAAGCGGATTCATTAATGTTGAAGTTATTGAATGGAAAGCTCTACTTTCGGAGGGTAGCCTGGCCAGGGCGAGGGAAAAAGGGATCTGCAGAGTTGAAGGCAGGGATTATCCGGTCAAAGACGGTGAAGTTCTTTTTTTTCGTTTTCGAAACTAACGTTTAACCTAGCGACAATGTGACAATTTATATTGTCGGGCTGCTGGAAGCAGGGGGGTAAATTCGGTGGATAAGCAGTGGGCTTTTGTTTTGCGGTTACTAACTTTGCTTTTTATGCTGGGTGGAGCAATTTGGCTGCTGCAGAGTATATCCTGGCTTGTTGCGCTGCTTTTGGTCAGTATTTTGATTGTCTATATTTTTTATCCAATGCTTGTTTATTTAAAAAAAAGGTTTCGAATAAGCCATGGTCTGGCCACAGCTCTAGTGTTTCTGACTTTTATACTTTTTTGCGCATTTACTGTAAGCTTGCTTATACCGGTTATATATTTTGAAGCCACTGAGCTGGCTGAAAGTTTTCCTTACTATGTGGAACGTTTTCAAGATTACCTATACTGGATTTCACAGCAACTTATAGTGCTTGATGTCGAAGCAGAGGTCAGAGAGTATTTAGTTAGCTTGTCGGACAATCTTTATCAGGGTGTCGAATACCTGGCGGAAGCATCTTTGTCCCTTATTGGTGGGGCTGTTGATATATTTATCGTTTTGTTTCTTGTATATTTTTTGCTAAGCGATTTTCATACAATCAGGAGCCAGTTGATCGATATTGTGCCTTTAAAGAGGCGCCCTTTAGCAGAGAATCTTCTGGAAATAATTGACATTAATGTTGGTACTTTTATCCGCGGTTCTTTGATTCGTTGTTTTATTGTCGGTGTGATTACCGGAATAACGCTTTATATTGTCGGTATGCCCTATGCATTTCTTTTGGGTATTATTGCCGGCTTATTTAACTTTATACTCTACATAGGACCATATATCGCTGCGGTGCCGGCAGTTCTATTAAGTTTTTCTCCACTTACTCCATCTCCGCTCTTTATTATATTGATTTATGTTGTTATTCAAATTTTAGATGGTTTATTTCTTGCCCCGGTAGTTCTCGGTCGAATAGTTAACCTAAAACCAATTACTATAATTGTAGCGATTCTCGCTGGCGGCACCCTTGCTGGACTGCTCGGCATGGTTTTAGCCGTTCCGGTAGCCGGAATTATTAAAAGTATTTTGGAATTGATTAAACGGGGACCTGCTTACCATGGTGATTTAACAGGCTAGCGCACCGGATAATTGATTGATCTAGCTTGCTCTAATAGAGTAAGTATGCTATTATATTGCAGGCAAATCCCTGCTCCTTAGATGGGGCCGTAAGTCCAGAGGGAGGTGATATTGAATGGGACTTTATGAAATTATGTTAATTATCCGTCCAGATTTTGAACCAGACCAACACGAAGAAATCATCAATGGTCTAAAAGACACCATAACCAACAACGAAGGTATAGTCAACAAAGTAGTTGATTGGCGAAAGCGCCGATTAGCTTATGAGATTGACAAGCATGTAGAAGGTTATTATTATCTGGTTTACTTCAGCGGTCAAGGGACCATCATTCCAGAAATTGAACATTATTTCCGAGTCAGTGACGCAATTCTTCGTTATTTAGTAGTTCGGGTTGAAGAAGAAGAATATGAGTCATTGATCTCAGAAGAAGTAACCGAAGAAGCCGAGGCGGTCGAAGAAGCTGAAGTAACCGAAGAAACTGAAGCAGACAAAGCTACTGAAGAATTGATCAGCCAGGAAGAATCTGATAAGCCTGACGAAGCTACTGTTTCAACAGAAGAAGAGAACGACAGTAAAGTTAACGAGTAGTATCGGGAGGATTGAATTAGTTATGTTAAACCAGGTTGTTTTAATCGGCCGTTTAACCCATGATCCGGAGCTACGTTATACAGCTGGTAGTGGGGTTCCGGTAGCTTCTTTTACGCTGGCAGTTAACCGCCCTTTTACTAACCAGCAGGGGGAAAGAGAAACAGATTTTATTGACATTGTAACCTGGCGTAAACTAGCAGAAAATTGCGCAAACTATTTAAAAAAAGGTAATCTGGCTGCCGCTAGTGGTCGCCTGCAGGTCCGATCTTATGATGATCGTCAGGGTGTCAGGCGTAAAGCTGCTGAAATAGTAGCCGACAATGTTCAATTTCTTGAGCGTCCACGTAGTTCTGATCAATATGAATCAACCCATGAAGAGAATCAGAATCAGAATGTTGACGATATAGAAATCAATGAAAACGACGTTCCCTTTTAGTGGAAGGAAGGTGAAAAGATGAGGCGAGACAGAGGTAGAAAACCGAAAAAAAAGATCTGTAGTTTCTGTGTTGACAAGGTGGAAAGTATAGATTATAAGCAATATGATAAACTAAAGCGCTTTGTTACTGAAAGAGGGAAGGTGCTTCCGCGTCGAATCTCCGGTAATTGCGCGAAGCATCAGCGCCAATTAACACGAGCGATAAAAAGATCAAGAATTATGGCTTTACTTCCCTTTACTTCTGAATAACCGGGGAAAAGGCAGCTGACTAACAACGGTGTCAGGTAATTCCGGGCACCGTTTTTTTACAGCAGGGTTTGTAATGGCAGAAAACAAATTTACAGCCAATAGGAGTGATTTTCTAATGCAAATAATATTACAAAAGGATGTTCCTAATCTTGGGAAAAAGGGAGAGCTAAAAGATGTCGCCCCCGGTTATGCCCGCAACCATCTTTTGCCACGGGGTCTGGCAGTGCAAGCTACTCCACAACGGTTGCGCGAACTAAAACAACGCCAGGAAAAACAGGAACTGATTAATCAGCAGCTGGAAGAACAGGCTCGTGCACAGGCTGAAAAATTGAATCAAGTCAAGTTGGACTTCAAAATGCCTGCCGGAGAGGGAGGACGTCTTTTTGGTTCCGTTACCCCGGCTGATGTTTCCGAGAAGCTTTCTGAAAAAGGTTTCGAGATTGACAAGAAAGACATCGATGTTGACCAGCCGATAAAAAGTCTTGGCGATCACTCAGCTGTAATCAAGCTGCACCCGGGAATTAAAGCAGAAATTTCCATAAGTGTGGATAAAGATGCTTAGTTGCCGGTGAAAGGAGGCCGTTGCATTTGGTTGTACTCAGCGACAGAATTCCTCCCCAAAGTAAAGAGGCTGAGCAGTCTGTTTTAGGATCAATGATTATAGATAAAGAAGCAATCTTTGCTGCTGCTGAACTGTTAGTAGAAGAAGACTTTTACAGCACTGCACACCAAAAAATTTATTCCGGGATTATCTCCTTAAGCGAGAAAGGCGAACCGGTTGATGTGGTTACCTTAATTGATGAGCTACAGAGTAATCAGTGTTTAGAAGAAGTCGGTGGAAGATCTTACCTGGTCTCTCTGGCTAACATGGTGCCGACTGCGGCGAATGTTCAATATCATTCTCAGATTGTCAGAGACAAATCAATTTTGAGATCCCTGATCCAGACCGCTACAGGGATAGTTTCGCGCGGTTTTGAGTCGCCCCATAATGTAGATGAGTTCTTAGATGAAGCCGAACAGCTAATTTTTGAAATAGGCCGAAGAGGCAAGCACCAGGGCTTTGCGCCCTTGAAAGAAGTGCTCGTTAAAACGTTCGATAGTATAGAACAGCTATATGATCAAAAAAAAGGGGTTACCGGTTTACCGACTGGGTTTGCGGATTTAGACCGGATGTGCTTTGGTTTGCAAAAATCTGACCTCGTGATTGTTGCTGCCCGGCCCAGTATGGGAAAAACAACCCTTGCTTTAAATATGGCTCAGGAAATAGCTGTTAAAGGTAAAATGCCGACCGCATTTTTTAGCATGGAGATGTCCAAGGAGCAGTTGGCTCAACGTCTATTATGCGCTGAAGCCCAGGTCGATGCTCAGAATATGCGCCGGGGGTTTTTATCCCAGGACGAGTGGCATAAGCTAACCAAAGCAGTTGGTCCCTTAAGCGATTCGCCTCTATATATTGATGATACAGCCACACTGTCAGTGATGGAGCTTCGAGCCAAAGCAAGAAGGCTTAAAGCGGAAAAAGGATTAGAAGCTATATTTGTTGATTATTTACAGCTAATGCGTGGATTTAGCCGTGCAGAAAGTCGCCAGCAGGAGTTGTCAGAGATTTCAAGAGCCTTAAAAGCTTTGGCCAAAGAACTCGATGTGCCGGTATTGGCGCTTTCTCAGCTCAGCAGGGCAGTGGAAAAAAGGCCTGATCGACGACCTATCCTTAGTGACTTGATGGAATCTGGCGGGATTGAAGCCAATGCTGACCTGGTTATGTTTATCTATCGAGAGTCCTATTACAATAAAGATTCAGAAAAAGGTAATATCGCGGAAGTCAGTATAGCTAAACAGCGTAATGGTCCCACAGGTTTAGTAGAACTTTACTTTCTTGATCGGTATACTAAGTTTGCTAATATCGCACGTGAGCCATCCAGTTAAGAAGGGTGAGGAAGATCATGCCAGAATTAAAATACGATGTAATTATAATTGGTGCCGGCCCAGCCGGCATATTTGCCGCTCTGGAGTTGACAGCCAACAGTAAGGCGAAAATCTTGATTATTGATAAAGGATCACCTCTTGATCAGCGGCGTTGTAAAACACAGTATGAATACGGGCGTTGCCTTCGCTGTGATCCCTGTGCTATTACCTGTGGCTGGGGAGGAGCCGGCGCTTTTAGCGATGGCAAACTTACCTTAACTCCGGCATTTGGCGGGCATTTAGATGAATTTGTTGAGCCGGATCTGGTTGAAAAACTGATTGATGAAGTAGATGCAACTTATCGCACCTTTGGGGCTTCTGAAACAGTATATGGCACCGATGTAGAAGCTATAAAAGATATGGAGCGTCAATCAGCAGCAGCCGGACTTAATTTAATTCCGGCAAAGATTAGGCACCTGGGCACCGAAAACTGTTATAGCGTTCTAGAAAAAATGCATAATGCTTTATTAGATAGAATCGATATTTTAATGAAAACAACAGTAGATGAACTGGTTTGCGAAGAAGGGTCGATTAAGGGAGTCAAGCTGGAATCTGGAGAAATATACTTTGCTGATTATGTGATTTGCGGTCCCGGCCGGGTCGGTGCTGAGTGGATATACAGTGAATCAAAGAGGCTCGGGTTGCAAGGGTCAAACAATCCGGTTGATATTGGGATCCGGGTAGAAGTTCCGGCTGTGATTATGGAAACCTTAACTGATAAAATATACGAGTCAAAATTAATATATTTTACCAGCCAGTTCGATGATCGAATCCGGATATTTTGTATGAATCCCTATGGAGTTGTTGTTACAGAAAACAATGAAGGCTTACTTACTGTCAACGGGCATAGCTATGCCGAAACTAAAACCAACAATACTAACTTTGCGTTGCTGGTTAGTAAGTCCTTTACTGAGCCTTTTACAGAACCGATTCGTTATGGACGTTATATAGCCAGCCTGGCAAATATGTTGGGTGATGGTGTCCTAGTTCAACGGTTGGGTGATTTATTAATGGGCAGACGCTCAACTACGGAGCGTATTCAGCGTGGATTAGTTCGTCCCACGTTAAAGGAAGCCACGCCCGGGGATTTGAGCCTGGTTTTGCCGTACCGTTATTTGCTTGGAATTATTGAGATGTTAGAAGCCCTTGATAAGTTAGCACCGGGCATTAATTCAAGGCATACTCTTTTATATGGCGTTGAAGTAAAATTCTATTCATATCGATTAAACCTCAGCAAAAAGCTTGAAACCGGAATATCTAATTTATTCGCAGTGGGAGATGGAGCCGGGGTGACCAGGGGGCTAATCCAGGCCAGCGCAACCGGAGTTTTAGCAGCTCGTGAAATAGCAAGCCGTTATGAAGAAGCAGGCGACCAGCAAGAATGATATGTGTTAAGTCTTTGCAGGCAGGAATTATTAAATTTATGGCGAATTAACATAGGGTCATCGTAAAATATTCAGAAGTAGTTAAAACAGGACAGTCAGGAAGGATCTTTCTATTGGAACCCAGCTTTCACAACGCTTTGCGTGCTGTTAAGCGCTTGATAAACGATGGTTTGTTAATCTTTAGACAGATCGATAAAACAATATTAGCATATTTTCAAGACGGCAAAATGAGTGTTCTGCATTTTTTGGTTATAAGTTCACTTGCCGTTTTAATACTGCTTGGTTTTCATGTTTATTTGAGTAACTTTGCATATGTTGTTTTAATGGATGATCAGCAAATTGGTATTGTTCAAGATGACGAAGATTTTGAAGAATTTTTAGCTGACATGACCGAGCGATGTGGTCAACTATATGGGATGGAGGTTGAGAAAAGTCAAGCAATCTCTTTAGTCAGGGAACATCGGCCGGATTGCACACCAAATGCAGAAGAAGTTCGGGATCAGATTCGTCAAAAAATTGCTTTTCAGACAGATGCTTACATGGTTCATGTTGAAGGGCGTCCTTTTGCGCCGGTTGCTTCCAGTGAAGTTCTGGACGAAGCTATTGAGAAGATTAAAGCCTTATACAGCCAGGGGGATCATGAGAATAAAGTTTTAACCACTTCTGTTTTGGAAGACTTAAAAGTAGAGCCATGCAGTGTCCCCCCGGATCAAATTTTATCTGTGGAAGAGGTTGTTTACAACCTTAGCAATCATGAAGAGCCGGAACAGGAAGTACAGTCTGCATTTTCGTCCGCAGCAGCTAACCGGGGGAGTTTAAGCAGCAGGTATGCTTACAGCGGTGATGGTTCCGCTTTTTCGGCTACAAACGGTGATAATAACTTAATGAGCAATGTTAATGTAAACGTTAAGACTATCGAAGAAGAAACGCTTTTTGAAACAATACCTTTAGATATAAAAAAAAAAAAAGATGATGATTTGTGGGTTGTGCAAAGTGAAATTATTACTGAAGGAATCGAAGGGGAAAAAGCTATTACTTATCATGTGACTCGGGAAAACGGCATTGAAGTAAATAGAGAAAAAGTGAGTGAAACTGTCCTGGAAGAACCTGTAACTCAGGTTGAAATATATGGAACTTCCCAGGTGCCCTCTAAAGGCACAGGGCGTTTTTTGTGGCCAGTAGAGGGTGATGGGGAAATTACTCCCGGCCGGGGTTTTAGTTCATGGCATACCGGTATTGATATAGATACGAATGCCGGAGTCAATGTTTTAGCTGCTGACAATGGTGTGGTTTGGTTCTCTGGTTATGGTGGAACCCAGGGGAACTATTTAATCATTTATCACGGCTCCTACTGGACACTCTATTTACATAACCAATCTAACCTGGTTTCTGAAGGTGATGAGGTAACTAAGGGCGATGTCATTGCAAAGGTTGGTGCCAGTGGGCGGGCAACCGGTCCACATTTGCATTTTGAAGTTCGCCGGGATGATGATAGTGGAGAATGGCACTCTTATTATCAGCACAAGCCTATCGATCCGCTTCAGTTTTTTAACCCCTAATCAGAGAGAAAGTGAAGATTAATAAACCCTTCTCCTGATGGAGAAGGGTTTTTGAAGTTAAAAACGAATTTTATGTCTACCGGGAGAGTGGAGTGATTGAAGTGGCTCAAAAAATACTTGTAGTGGATGACGAAAAGCCCATTGTGGAAATTTTAAAGTATAATTTGGAAAAAGAGGGTTTCCATGTATTGACTGCTTTTGACGGGGAAGAGGCCCTTAATAAAGTTGAGGAGGAAAGTCCTGATTTGATTGTTTTGGATATTATGCTCCCCCAAAAAGACGGGTTTGCGGTCTGCAGGGAAATCCGGGCGGCCCGGGACATACCAATAATTATGCTAACGGCAAAAGAGATGGAAATAGATAAAGTTCTCGGTCTTGAACTGGGAGCAGATGATTATGTCACAAAGCCCTTTAGTGCACGCGAGGTAACAGCACGGATTAAAGCGCTTCTCAGGAGAAGTAATGCAGATAAAAATCAAAATAATATTGAAAAAGACAAACTAAAAGTCGGGACCATTGAGGTAGATCAGGATGAAGTGCAAGTTTATAATTTAGGTAAACCAGTGGATCTAACTCTTCGTGAATACAGCTTGCTGGCTTATATAATGAGAAAACCGGGTTTTGTTTATAGCAGGGAGCAGCTTTTGAATCAAGTCTGGGGCTACGACTATATTGGTGAGGAAAGAACTGTCGATGTTACAGTCAGGCGGCTGCGTGAAAAGCTGGAACAAGATCCTGCTAATCCGGATTACATAAAAACAAAGAGGGGTGTCGGCTACTATTTTAGGCCGAGTTAAGTTATTTAATAGTCTCCAATGGAAAATCATATTTGTCTATTTTATGTTAATTCTTATTTCATTGCAGCTGATCAGTGTTTACCTGGTGCAGTCACTGGAACAATATTATCTGCGTAATTATAAAGATAATTTGGAAAACCAGGCCAGGCTCTTATCTGCTTTTATGGAACCCGGGTTTGGCGAGGGGGAGCAATGGGCTGAAGACACGGTTCGCCTAGCCCGGGAGTTCAGTGATTTGCACGAAATGGAAATCATGGTTTTGGATAGTTATGCTCAAATTATTGAGACCTCCGGTAGTCAGGCCCTGGTCGGCCAGCGCCTAATTCGTGATGAAATTACCCGGGCTATGGCCGGTAATCTCAGTGATAACGTGCGGCATGACCCGCTTAAAGATGAAAGACGTTATTTTATGGCTTACCCAATTCAGCAGGATCAACAAACCCTTGGAGTCATATACATAAGTGGTTCTCTTAAGGCAGTGGATGAAACTTTAAGTGAAGTTAAAACTATATTATTGACCGGAATCGGTCTTGTTTTGGCTGTAAGTTTTATCTTAGGACTGGTTTTAACCAGAACCATAACCCTGCCGATCAAGGATGTGACCAACCAAGCCAGCTCTATGGCCCAGGGTGATTTTTCTCGTAAAATAGAGGTTCAAACCTCTGATGAAATAGGAAGTCTTGGAGAAACCTTTAATCATCTTGCTGAAAAACTCAGTTATACAATCAATGAAATGTCTTCAGAAAAAAGTAAAGTTGAAGCAATCATTAATAATATGAGTGATGGTGTTGCTGCACTTAATGGCAAGGGCCATCTCATACAGATTAATCCTTCTGCTCGTTACCTGCTGAAGAATCTAAACCTGAAGGTTCCGATGTTAAACCGCTCCGGTTTTAACCTGTTAAGAAGTTTAATCGGTGTAGAAGCAACGCGCCGATTTATCCGCCAGCAAGAACCCCTGAATGCAGAAATATCAAGTAGTGACCCTGAATGCACTATAAAGGTTAAAATTGCTCCATTTAAAGTAGATAAGGGTAAGCTTGACGGAACACTGATCGTCCTGCATGATATAACCAGGGAAAGAGCTTTGGCAAAGCGCCAGGATGAGTTTGTTGCAGACGTATCTCATGAACTAAGAACTCCACTGGCTACTGTGAAAAGTTATGTAGAAACCTTGATGGATGGCGCTGCTGAAGAAGTGGAGGTCCGCAATCGTTTCCTAGGGATATTGTCCAGAGAAACCGAGCGCATGGTTAGTATGGTAAAAGATCTGTTGGAGTTATCGCAGATGGACTCAAACCGACTTGCCTGGAAAAAAAGTGAAGTTGACCTTAGAAACATAGCCCTTGAAGCTGTGGAACAAGCCAAACAAAAGCTTAGCGCTGATTTGCCCTGCATTTCTGTAAAGGTCACTGATGATATCCCCCCTGCCTGTATCGATCGTGATAAAATCATGCGGGTTTTTACAAACATATTGAATAACGCGCTTAAATATACCCCACCCGATGGGGAGATAACAATTAGTGCCACTGAGAATGATTCATCAGACGAAGGTTTTATAAAAGTGCTGATAGAGGACACGGGTAGCGGTATTAAAGAAGATGAACTGCCGCGGGTGTTTGAAAGATTCTACAGGGTAGAAAAAACACGCAGCCGTGATTTTGGCGGAACCGGCCTGGGTTTGTCCATTGCCAGAAAAATTGTTGAAGCTCACGGCGGAAGAATATGGATTGACAGTCTCCCCGGGAAAGGAACCAGGGTGTGGTTTACACTGCCCCGGTTTAGAGAGGTGGGAGGAGAGCTATGATGAATGAGTAT
>SKPU01000106.1 GCA_007119335.1 Syntrophomonadaceae bacterium | reverse complement strand
TTGTAAAAAAAACTGGCCATATTGCCATTATAATAATTTAAAATACCCAGGCAGTTTGGGCCAAGGATCCGCATTCCACTATCTTTAGCCACTTTACGCATTTCTTCTTGAATGGCTCGGCCCTCTTCTCCGGTTTCTGCAAAACCGGAGGTAAAAATAATCACTGCCTTAACTTGTTTTTCAGCGCATTCTCTTAGAACTTCCATAACCTGAGCCGCTGCCACACCAATAATGGCCAGGTCGATTGGCGCTTCTACCTTTAGTATTGAAGGATAACATTTCAACCCACCTACATTGTCATACTTGGGATTAACCGGGTATAAGTCACCCTCGTAACTGAACATACTAAACAGATATAATGGTATACCATTTGGTTTTAAAGGATTTTGGCTGGCTCCGATCACCGCAATGGATTGCGGGTATAAAAAAGTCTCCAAATCATTTTGTCTTTTCAGCTTTTTCTCCAGCAGCTGCTCTTTGTTCATCTTGAAAACCTCCTTAAACTAACGATGCTGCGTCATTTTACTTTTATAGATTAACATTTAACACAATCAACTACTTATATTGTACATGATCAACCCGGTAAAGGATATACTTTTTTTACATTTCTTCAATAAAACAATATTTGCTTTTAATAAGGTATGGTTTGATGCTCTATAGAGTAATTGAGACTCGTTTCAATGAAAACCTTTTGGAGGTGGCACATGAGAATAACGGAATTGAAAGCAGTATATTAATCCTCCCGGATAGCGGTTCTCTGACAACTTTATTTGAACATTTACGAACCGGTTGACAAGATAGGTTGCAATATGATAGGTATACATAAATAATCATCATGCCTGATTATAAACATTGGTTCAATTATGTTATAATTACAGAAGGTGATTTTATTTAATTGTAGGAGGTTAGCACATCGGTGGTAGAGAAAAAAATACCGTTCGATCAACAAACAAATGAAATAAGTAACGATAATAAGAAAGGGTCCGGCAGAATATGGCGGGTAATAAAGATCTTTTTACTTGTCTCATTTTTGCTGGTTCTTTTAGCTGGAGGGGCCGGCGCCTATGTTATCCACAGTTTTATCGAGGAGGCCCCTTCTCTTGATTCGGCTCGCCTTGAAACAGTAGAAACATCATACCTGTATGACAGTAGTGGCGAAAAAGTGACAGAATTACATGATGAGCAGCACCGCACAGCGGTAGAATTAGATGATGTGCCCGGTCATGTTAAAGAAGCTTTTATAGCCATTGAAGACGAACGTTTTTACGATCATTTTGGTTTTGATATTACCGGCAGTTTACGGGCAGCCTACACAAATATTCGGGCCGGAGCGATTGTTCAGGGAGCGAGCACCATCTCCCAACAGTTAGCCCAAAACGCCTTCTTAACCACAGAAACAACCTACGAACGTAAAGTACAGGAAATCTGGTTGGCCATACAACTAGAACGCATCTTCAGCAAAGAAGAAATCCTGGAAATGTACTTAAATCGCATTTACTTTGGCAATGGCGCTTATGGCATTGAAGCTGCCTCCCAAACTTATTTTGATAAAAGTGTCGACGAACTGAACTTATCAGAAGCAGCAATGCTGGCCGGAGCGGTCCGCTCGCCCAACTACTACAACCCGATTAACAACAAGGAAGCAGCAGAATCTCGCAAAGACACCGTGCTTTCGAATATGAGAAGAGTAGAATTTATTAATGAAACAGAATACCGTGACGCGCTTGAACAGGAGCTTAACTATGCCGAAGCTAGTGGACCTGAATATCCATTCCCTTACTTTGTGGATCATGTAATACACAGGGAACTGATTGATATCCTAAGCAATATTTCATCAATCGGTTCCCGTGAAGAAGCTTACCGGGCTATCTATACCGGCTGTTTACAGATTCATACAACCCTTGAACCTTCTATGCAGAGTCATGTCGAAGATGTTTTGAGCCAGGAAGAACTTTATCCGGCCACATTTAAGGTGGATATGACGAAGGCCCGCGAAGCGATCAGTGAGCTTCCCCCCGATGGTACCCTTACTCAGGCTCAGCTGGAAGAATTAGTGAATGAAGAAAAAGGGATTGCCCAACCCCAGGCCGCAATAGTGCTTGCGGACCCGGGCAGTGGTAGAATTCAGGCTTTGGGCGGTGGACGGGAGTATATCAAAGATGAAGATGAAGTGCTTCGCTTTTCCACCCTTCGCCAGCCCGGTTCTGCCATTAAACCGATTACGACTTATGGTCCGGCTTTCGAAGAAGGCACCCTGGGCGGGGCCGGATCAACATTGGATGATTCCCCATTCAAACTAACCGATCCGGACTGGTTCCCCGAAAACTTTGACCGAAGATTCAGAGGGATGATCCCGGTCAGGGAAGCCCTGGTCAAATCATATAATATCCCGGCGATTCGCGCTTTCGAGGATCTTGGTCCACAGACCGGCGCCGAGTATGCTCAAAAAATGGGAATCACCACCCTGCACCCTGACGAACTAAGTAATCTCAGCCTTACCCTGGGTGGTTTTTATAGTGGAACCAGCGCCATCCATATGGCCCAGGCTTATAGTGTTTTTGCCAACGATGGTCTGAAGATTGATCTGCATACTGTAGAAAAAGTGGTGGACCGCCACGGCGACACCATTTATGAAAAAAATGTCTCTCCGGAACAGGTCTTAAAACCTCAATCCACCTTTATGATCAACAGTATCCTGCAGGACTTTGTAACCGATTACCTGGGCAGCGCCTTGCAAATAGACCGCCCGGTAGCTGCCAAATCAGGAACTACCGACAACTGGAAAGACGTATACCTGGCAGCATATACTCCAAACACAGTAGCCACTTTCTGGATGGGTTACGATGAACCTAAAATGGGCAAGATCGAACAGGGTTGGCGATATTCTACAGTCTTTCTAAGTGAAGTATTTCAGAAAGAATTTGAAAATCTGGATATTAAAGAATTTGAGAGACCGGAGGGCATTGTTGAATTAACTGTTTGCAATAAATCCGGCAAACTAGTTACCGAGTATTGTAGAGACGCCGGTACTGCCAGGAGAGACTATTTT
>SKPU01000087.1 GCA_007119335.1 Syntrophomonadaceae bacterium | reverse complement strand
TGATAAAATTTCTTTTAATTTTTACCCTCGTCCCCCTTATTGAAATATTTGTCCTCATTGAACTGGGTGGAATCATCGGTTCCTGGCCAACCATTATTCTGATTGCCTCAACGGGTTTTATGGGTGTTTTTTTAGCCAAGTACCAGGGGATTGCTGTTCTCTACAAGATGCAAATGAAATTACAGGCCGGAGAGCTTCCCGCTGAGCAGATGTTTGACGGAGCATGTATATTAGTTGGTGGCGCTCTTCTCCTTACTCCGGGATTGATTACAGATGTCCTGGGGTTTTCCCTGCTTTTACCTTTTACCCGGATTTTTTATAAGGTTGCAGCCCAAAAATACTTTAGCCGCCGCATGAACGACGATTCCTTCCAGGTTTGGTGGCGGTAGCGATCCTACAAGCGTGCATTAATATAATTCCAGATTGTTATTAAGGAGGCTCAAGGCATGAGTAAAATTAAAGTAGAAGAAAAAGGCCATGTTTTGCTTTTAGGTATTAATCGACCTGATAAAATGAATGCTTTCGATGTTGAAATGTATATGCAATTGGCAGAGGGCCTCGGTAAGCTTAACTCAACCCATCATCTGCGCTGCGGTTTAATCTTTGCCGAAGGCAGGCATTTTACTTCCGGCCTGGATATGGCCAAGTGGCTAGATGTTTTTAGTTCAGGGCGGTTCCCGGAATTAGAGGATGAGTTGTGTGACCCGCTGGGGTTAGATGATAACCGCAGGGTTGAGAAACCTCTCGTCATGGCAGTGCAGGGTATCTGTTACACTATTGGTCTTGAGTTGATGCTTGCCACTGATGTGAGGGTAGCTGCTTCAGATACCCGTTTTGGGCAGATTGAGGTAAAAAGGGGGATTTATCCGGTTGGCGGAGCAACAATCCGCCTGCCCCGGGAATTGGGCTGGGGCAATGCGATGCGTTACCTGCTTACCGGAGATGAGTTCGAGGCAGAAGAAGCATACCGGATCGGATTGGTTCAGGAGTTGACTGCCCCGGGGGAACAGTATGACCGGGGACTTGAAATAGCTGAGCGAATTTGCGAGCAAGCCCCTTTAGGGGTGCAGGCTTCTCTGCGTTCTGCGCGTGTGGCTGGTTTAGAAGGGGAAGAGAAGGCCGTATCCCGGTTGCTGCCGGATTTGCAACCGATCATGACCAGCGATGACGCCCGTGAGGGAGTGCAGTCTTTTTTAGAGAGACGTAAAGCCCGCTTTAAGGGGTATTAATTTTAGGGTTCGTTACATTGCAGCTTATCCAGCGGACTTTTCCAAAGCCAGACCGTTCAAACCAGACCCGCGATCGTGCACTCCAGCGGCGTTCCATGTAATACAAGGTCTGGTTTCAAACTATCTTGTTTCTGCCGACCAGTTCTTAACGTTATCTTTACTGTCTGCAATGGTGATGTGTTCAGTTTGAAAAGCAATAATCGAAATATCTTCGCCGTCGATAAAGCTATCCATGTCCGGATGTTTTTGGCGATGAGCTTCGCGGTATGCTTGTTCTTTGCTATTGCTTATGATTTTTGCAGTGCCGTGGAGAGTGCAGCTGCAAGACGGTTCTCCCTCCTCGCCCAAGCTATAGATCAAAAGGGCTGCCTGAGGGTTTTTCATGATATTATAGACCTTGGTAGTGTCAGCCCTGCTGCTTAAAATAACTATGTTTTCATTAGCCAGGTAAGTAAAGATCATTAATGATAAATGGGGTTTGTTTCCGTAACATGTAGCCAGAAAACAGCGTTTTTCCCTGGCCAGCATTTCATGTAGTTGTGAAGGGATCTTCATTATCTGCTCCTTTCTTATAGTTGCTGAGGCCTTTCTGTCTGGTATGCTTTGTTTATGAATAGATTACTGTACCGGTTTTGTTCTCCAGGGCTTCAATAGATTTAAAAAGTGAAGTAATGATAGCCTTTTTACCGGGATTATCTTTGACATACATAACGGCAGCCTGAATTTTGGGCAGCATGCTGCCTGGAGCAAAGTGCCCTTCCTCCATATATTTTTCTGCTTCTTGAACAGTCATATGATCGATATCCTGTTGATTCGGTTTGTTATAGTTTAAGGCTACTTTATCTACCTCGGTAAGGATCATTAAGACATCGGCCTCAATGTCATTTGCCAGCCTGGAGGCTGCTAAATCCTTATCAATCACCGCTGCAATTCCTCTTAAAGTGCCGTCTTCTTCTTCAACAACGGGAATTCCTCCTCCACCTGCCGTTATAACGATAGTAGTATCCCAGAGTTCTTTTAAACAGGAAAACTCTACTATTCGTTTTGGCATGGGAGAAGCGACAACTTTTCTCCACCCCCGACCGGCATCTTCTACCATTTTATAACCTGTGGCTTTGGAAATTTCATCTGCTTCCTGCTTTGAATAAAAAAGTCCGATTGGCTTGGATGGATTATCAAAAGCAGGGTCGTTTTCATCTACAATAACCTGGGTTACAATTGTAACCACAGGGACTCTCCTGTTTTTTTGGATCAGAGCGTAACCTAAAGCCTGCTGAATGTGGTAGCCGATATATCCCTGGCTCATGGCGCCGCAAACGTCCAGCGGCATAACCGGTACAGTTTCACCGGCTATTTCACCGGCTAAAACAATATTACCAACTTGCGGCCCGTTACCGTGTACTATCGCCAGTTCATTGCCACGCCTGCTTATCTCGGCTATATATTGCACCGTCTGATAGATGATTTTCAACTGTTCCTCAGCACTGGCCGGTGAACCTTTTCTTAAAAGGGCGTTTCCACCAAGCGCTAACACAATACGGGTCGGTCGCATTGATAAAACCTCCATCCAATTATTTGATATATAAGGCAATCGTATCATAAGATAGAGAATTCTATGCATTTTTTATTTAAATACCAGTATGACACATCATATTCCTTTTGGATAGCTTGGCGTTTAAAGAAGGGTGCAATTTTAAATCTTGTCCCAATAACTGGTAATTGCTATGCAACGTTAAGAAGTTTCTCCACATCACGCCATTGTCCACTGATATTTTTCGCTCGCAAGGAAGCAATCGTTTGCCCGGTATCAACATTCCAGCG
>SKPU01000098.1 GCA_007119335.1 Syntrophomonadaceae bacterium | reverse complement strand
GAGTCCCTTCAATTTGAGAAGACAATAGAGTTTCTTTGCGCACATCCATGGAAACAAAAAGTTCGATATTTGAGATCTGCCTGGAAAAGCCCTCTAAAATGCCGATGCTGCGGTTGGCCTTGGACCGCAAACCAGTAGTCTCTTCGCCAATTTCAACAGCTTATCTAGACGCTTATCTTATCATAAAGTATATTTCGTTAAACACGAACTTACAGTGACAGCCACGGTTTTAAAACCTCCGTTTTTTATACGCTCCCGCAAAAATTTGCTATACTAACAACCAATAGTATAAACTGAATTAACAATGTTAATGGGAGGATCTAGCATAAATTGAACCTGAAAAGCCTGCGCAACCCTGATTTGTACCATGGCAGAAGGGGTAAAAACTACTTTGAAGGCTGGTATTTCAAGCTGGTCGACAGCAAAATGAAAAATGCCTTTGCTTTTATACCCGGTGTTTTTTTTAGCCCTACCGGTAAATACGATCATGCCTTTATCCAGGTAGTTGACGGCATGAATAAGAGATATCAATATGAACGTTTTGCAGCTAATGACTTTTCCGCTGCCGGGGACATTTTTTCAGTAAATGTGGGCGGCAGCAGCTTTGGCCGCAGCGGCCTTGATTTTAACCTGGCCGGAGCAGAGGCAAAGATTAAGGGCCAGGTTGGTTTTAGCAATCACCTGGACTGGCCGGACAGCTTTTTGAACCCGGGCAGTATGGGGTTTTATAACTATATTCCGAAGATGCAATGCTATGCGCAGGTCTGTGCCATGGATTTTGATCTTAAGGGCAGCCTGGAAGTCAACGGGCAATCTTTTGATTTCAGGGGCGGTAAAGGCTACATTGAGAAAAATTGGGGCTCAGCTTTTCCCTACTCATGGATCTGGATCCAGTGTAATAACTTTCGTAAAGCGCATGCTTCATTAAGCTGTTCCCTGGCTCATATCCCCTTTCTGGTATCGAACTTCCGAGGTTTTTTGGTCGGCCTTTACGTTGGTAATTACTTTTACAAGTTTACTAAAATGAATCGCAGCAAGGTAGAAGTGCTTCAAAAAGGCACTGATCTGGTTATGCACTTAAAAAACAGGCACCACAGCCTGACCATTGACTGCGCAACAAACAGCGAAGATTTCATTCTCCTGAATGGTCCCCGCGGAAACCAGATGGTGCCGCTGGTCCAGGAAAACTTGCAGGGCAAGGTTGCCGTTATCTTAAAAGAAAATACAAGAGGAAAAGTGATTTATGAAGATAGCGGCATCTGTGCCGGGGTTGAATACGGCGGTGACCAGATGATGGTTCTAGATTGAACCCCAATAAGCGGCTGTAATGCACTGAAACTGCAAAATGGACGATCTGGCTAGCAATTTATCAAATAATAAAAGCCCCGCGCTAAAATGCGAGGCTTTTATTAGAACAAGCTTTTTAAATAGGCAATTCTTATTATAAAACTATTCTTTCTTTTTCAGGTCATCAACCCAGGTAGAAAGTTCCCGAGAAGCGACGTCTCTTCCGCCTAAACCAAAAGCGATTACCCCGGTCAAAGCGATGGACCCTATAAGAACACCGAAGGCAATTATTATAATTTCATCAGCTACTCCCAGCTGTTGCAGTGCGATAGCACCGGCGAGAACCAGCACAGCAAGCCGGGTCAGCTTAGAAAGTAACTCAGCATGGGGACTGCCGCTTGACAGGACCACTTCTTTAGCCACGCCAGCCAAATAAAGACCGATGCCAAAGATAACCACTGAGACAACTACTTTGCCGAGCAGAATTGTCAGTTCAGCAATAAGGCTTGAGAGCACAACAAAGCCAAGGACCCCGGCCGCTTCAATTGCGGCGAAAAGCATGATTGCAACCAGGATAAGATAGCCGACTATCTCTGAGGGAGTGCGCTTACCTTCAGCAACTTCACGGGCTATGCCTAAACGGACAAGCAGTTGATCAAAGCCAACTGCCGAAAGTAAGCCGGAGATAAGCCCCACCAGGACCCTTCCGACCAAAAAGGCAATAGTTAGAATTAATAAAGCGGCAAATATTGCCGGCAGTGCATTAAGAATCATGCCAAGCATAGCACTGGCCGGTGCTGTGATAGCTTCTACGGCAAGAGCGTTAAGAGCGCCGATAATTACAAAAAGCATTACCAGGACATAGGCAAAGATGCCTATAATTTCAGAAGGTTTATTCTTGCCAAAATAGGAGGCAATATCCTCTCTTTCGGTGATCCGGTCAATTCCTACTGAAGAGAGCAGGCTGACCAGAAAACGCTTCAGAATCTTTGCTCCAAACCAGCCCAGGACAAGGACGAGTGCGGCTCCGAGCAGATTGGGAATATATGTCAAAATGCTTTCAAACATGCTCTGAACCGGAACAAGAAGCCCTTCCAGCCTGAGTGTACTTAAAACAGCGGGGATAAAGAGCAGGAAGGTGATCCAGTATACAATATTCCCGATTTGCTGAGTCATCGAGATCCTTTTAACTTCTTCATCTTCTTCAACTTGTTCGCTTAAACGATCATCAATTTTGGCCGCTTCTAAAATGCGTATTACTATAATTCGCAGCACAGTAGCAAGGAGCCAGGCCACCAGTAAAATAGCAGCAGCCCCAAAGATAAGGGGAGCATTGGAAAAAATGCTCATCAGGAAAGCATTCAATGGCTCGGCGATGAAAGTCAGGCCAATGTTCTGGAAAAAAGCAACCAGCACAAAAAACATGGCCAGGTAAAAGACTATTCTACCGACCCATTTTGTAGCCTCCGGGCCAGCATCCTCTTCACCTTTGATGAAACGGGCAATCCTTTCGCTGACTCCGGTCCGTTTAAAAGCCCCGCGGGCAATAGAAGCAAGAATCAGAGCTACTATCCAACCAACAACCAGGATAAGGATTGCCGTAAGGATGCTGGGAAACTGATTGGTGAACCAATTCAATAAATAATTAATAATATCCATGAAAATACCTCCTTAATATGGCTTATTAATAGCCGTAATAATAGCTGTTACGACTATTGATCACTTACTTCTATAGAAATATAACATTTCCTTCTTTATAAGCGAAAT
>SKPU01000210.1 GCA_007119335.1 Syntrophomonadaceae bacterium | reverse complement strand
GTTGGAGCAGCCAGGAGTACTTTTTGCTTGTTCATCTGAAATGTGGAAAGCAGCGCTTTGATCGTAGTGGTTTTCCCTGTTCCCGGGCCTCCGGTAACAATCAAGACACCGTTATGCAGCGCTTCGCTTAACACCTGCAGCTGTTCATCCGTTAAATGTGGGTTTTCGTGCTTAACTGCGCCTAAAGCCTGGGTGATTTCTAATGAAGAATATGGACGGGCAAGCTCACTGAGCTGACGGAGCAGGCGGGCAGCGCCCTGTTCGGCGTGGTAAAATGGAGCATAATAAACTGCTTCCCCGCTTTTCAACTCTTCGCAGTAAAGCTTTTTCTGATCAACCATTAAATTGAGTTGTTTTTCAAGATATTCAACCTGAAGGCTTTCTTCGGTTACATCAAGTAGCTCTTTTATACGTTCAAAAAGGACTTCGCGCGGCAAGTAAACATGGCCTTGCTCAGCAGCCCGGCTGAGGGTATAGGTAATGGAGGCCTGAACCCTTTCCGGAGAGTCTTCCGGCAAGCCCAGTTGGCGCGCTATCTGGTCGGCTGTTTTAAAGCCAATCCCGAAAACATCTTCGGCCATACGGTAGGGGTTTTCCTGAACCTGTTTAATTGTATCAGATCCATAACGGCGGTACAACCGCATAGCCTGCCCTACCCCGACTCCATAACCCTGCAAAAAAACCAACACGTTTTGAACATCCTTGTACTGGCGATAACTTTTTAAAATCTCGGCTGCTTTTTTTGCCTTGATTCCTTCCACTTCTTCCAGGCGTTGCGGCTCGAATTCCATAATCTCAAGCGTATCAAGACCGAAATGATCAACAATTCTTTCGGCAGTGACAGGACCGACGCCCTTGATCAGTCCCGAAGAAAGATAACGCTTTAAACCTTCTTCAGTGGCAGGAAGAAGGCGCTCCCACTGATCAACGGAAAACTGTTTACCGTAGCGATGATGAGTTATCCACTGGCCGTTGACAAGCAGATTTTCGCCTTCCTGCATCGGGGGAAAATTACCGACTATAGTAATTGCCTTACCGTCACGGCAGCGTAAACTACCCACAAGATAAGCGTTTTCTTCATTGTAGAACCTAACTTTTTCCAGGGTTCCTTCAATTCGTTCCAGCAGTTTACCCCCCTGAGCACTTAAAGACTTTTGACCGGTATAATGCTGTAAAAACACTGCGGCTTTAACTGATAACAGCAAAGCCGACAGAGTTCATACAGCTTTTTTCAAGTATCATTCCTTATTCTATACCGGTCAGGGGATACCCTTTATTTGTCTGTTCTAAAATGCTTCTTTTAAGAGATCAACTTTGTCCAGTCTTTCCCAGGGAAGGTCAAGCTCAGGACGCCCGAAATGGCCATATGCCGCCAACTGTTGATAAATTGGCCGGCGCAGTTGAAGGTTGTCGATAATTGCGGCCGGCCGTAAATCAAAGTGCTTTTTAATCATCTCTTCAATCACTTTGACCGGCACTTTTTCCGTGCCGTAAGTATCAACCATGATTGATACCGGATGGGCAACCCCAATGGCATAGGCTACCTGAAGCTGGCACTTTGTAGCCAGGCCGGCGGCAACGATATTTTTCGCCACATGCCGGGCAGCATAACATGCCGAACGGTCAACCTTCGTCGGGTCTTTACCGGAAAAAGCGCCCCCACCGTGAGCCGCGTAACCGCCGTAAGTATCGACAATTATTTTACGTCCGGTCAGGCCGGCATCGCCCTGCGGTCCTCCGACAACAAAACGCCCGGTGGGATTAATCAAGTAACGAGTACTCGGAATTACCAGGCTGTCGGGACATATTTCACAAACAACATGTTCAATAATATCTTTCTCTATTTGTTCAAGGCCAACTTCCTCACTGTGTTGGGTCGAAACAACAACTGTCTCCACATGAGATGGTTTCCCATTTTCATAAGCTACACTGACCTGGGTTTTACCGTCCGGGCGCAAATAATCAAGGGTTCCTGCTTTGCGAACATCAGTTAATCTTTGGGCCATCTTATGGGCCAGTGAGATCGGCATGGGCATCAATTCAGGGGTCTCATCACAGGCAAATCCAAACATTAAACCCTGATCGCCGGCCCCAACGAGGTCGTAATGATCAGCTGGTTTTTTACCCCTGGTTTCATAAGCTTCGTCAACACCCTGGGCAATATCCGGTGATTGCTCATCAATAGAGCTGAGCACCGCGCATGTATCTCCATCAAAACCAAACTTGGCTCTTGTGTATCCAATGTCTTTTACAACATCCCTAATTAGTTTGGGGAAATCAACATAACATTCGGTGGTTATTTCTCCGCAAACCAGTACTAACCCGGTGGTAACTGCAGTTTCGGCAGCTACACGTCCCATCGGGTCCTGCTCCATAATTGAGTCTAGGATCGCATCGGAAATCTGGTCGGCAAGTTTATCGGGGTGTCCTTCAGTTACCGATTCTGAAGTAAAAAGAAAGTCTTTGTTCTGCACGGAAATTTCCTCCTTTAAATTTGTCGGAAAGCAATTTATCAAACCATATTTATTTAAAGAGCTTTCCATTTGGTTAATCGAACTTGCTTTGATTTTGCTAACAATCAAAGTTCTGCTTATTTGCCTGTATATCGTTAACGCGCTTGATAAGCGACTAACCTATAGGGTTCGCTAATGATATACCGGTAAACAATTATCAATAAATCACCACCTGACCGGGCTGTAATAAAAAAGCCCTGATACGCAAAAAGCCTCTTGCATTTAAGAGGCCTTCTTGGCACCCCTCATCTCCCGGGGAGGCTGGCCGCCCCGCAGCAATTGGCACCGTGATCATAAGAACCGGTTGCCGGGATTCATCGGGGCTGTCCCTCCTCCGCTCTGGATAAGAGTATCATTATTAAACTATAATAATATATTATACTAAATTTCTTGATATGTCAATTGAAGTAACCCGTCGAATTAGACAAATCACAGGTGAAAGGTACTTCGACCATCCATTCATAACCTTCTAAAGATATATGCTTTAAGCCTGACCACGCTCAACCAGCGCAAACCAGAGTTCTCCGGAAGCAACGACTTT
>SKPU01000141.1 GCA_007119335.1 Syntrophomonadaceae bacterium | reverse complement strand
TAACATTTGGACTCTTTGAGGCTTCTTCTAAACTATAATGATACTTGCTGTAGTAATCATGGATTAACAGATTTATATCATGTTCCGATAGACCAGCCGGGCTCTCCCAAACCTGCTTTCGAACAACAGATAAAGTTTTTACGACACCGTCAGGATTAGTGGGCGGCAAGTCATTTCTGTCCCGGTTCATATCCACAAAAAATGGAGCAAGCCTGGAAATTATTTGGAGCCCTCCTATGGCTCCAAAAAGAATATCACTAAAAAGATCTATTTCCAAAAGGGATTTAGAATCAAATGTAAAATTGTCCTGGTACTGCGTGGGTAATAAAACCCCGGAGTGAGGAATAGATAAAATAAAATCAGGACTGTACGGTCGAAATTCAATTAAATCTCTTGTCGGCAGGGTGTACTGTTCATCGCTAAAAACATCAAACACGTTCACTGTCTCCGGGTGAGCCTGATAATGATAATTGACATCATCCCATCGAGTCGAGGGGTGAGTTGAAATATCTATAACCCCTGGCATTACAGCTTTGGGCATGCCCAGTAATTCACGTTCCAACCGGTCCATGACCATAGTACCAAGGGATATCCCATATAACTCGAGCAGTCCTTTTCCTCCTGGAAAGGCATTTAACTCAATTACTTTTCCGGATGGCAGCATATCTACTGATAAAAGTCGAATTTCAGGGAAAAGACTTTGAGCTTCCCTGGCAATTTGCTCCTGTTCAGGGGTTATGGTGTGAGGCAGCTGAGTGGCTCCTAAACTGAAGTTGGTTTTCCATTCGCCGGGCGCTGATTCCCGGTGCATGCTATCAATAATATCGCCGTCGAAAAAAGTTACTACTATGTCGCCCTGGTTTACTTCCGGGCAAAACTCCTGCAGTAGTATCTGATCGTATATGCTAAGATACATGTTTATCATCTCGGCGATTTCCGGATCTGCAAATTCAATGCGATGTACCCCGTGGCCGCACCCGTAGCCAAATCTGTCTTTTAAAACAAAGTAACCTTCCCGGTTGGGTAATTTTTGCAAAGCCTCCATTGCCTCATCGAGAGAATCTGCAGGATAGGTTAATGGCTGTGGAAGATGGGGCGCCCGCTTAACGACTTCATATTTATCAGCAGTGGAAAGAGTGGCCGCAACACTTTCCATGAGGATGCCGTGATCTTCGATGGTGCGTATGATGTCAAGGTTAGGTGTCCCGGAGTGTCTGACATCGTCTGCGCGGAAAAAGCACAGGTCAAGATCGCCTAGCGGTATCGGGCGTTCATCAATTTTCCTGAGCATAATATGGCACTCTAACGGATCGGTTTGCCAGCTGGTAGGCAGTGCAAGGACAGAGGCTTTTGCGTAAGCTTCGCCCTCATGAAAGAAGAGATCCTGCATACTAAAATGATAGATTGTATGCCCGCGTGCCGCTGAAACACTCAATATTTGATTTATCCCGCTATTATAAAGATCCACTTCATGGTTAGAGTAACTAAGCCGTTCACTTTCAAAGGCAATGTTAAGCAAGCGTTCGTTCTTCTCCAATTGTAAAGCCTCCTGTTACCAGGCCCTAAGTACTAAAGCCCTGATACTATAGTCTGAACAATTATAGCTATTTTCTTTTAGTTTTGTCAATTGTATGTTGCTATTCAGGTTGGATTTCGAGTCCTTTTTAATCCTACGGTTGTTGATATAATTAAATAGTCCCTTTACCAGTAGTTAAGGAAGGTGACAAAAAGATAGCGCCCCTCGTGGAGTACGAAGCCCTTCCCGGGGTCGGTCATGCCTGTGGTCATAATGTTAGCGGCAGCATGAGTCTTCAGGCCGGTCTTGCTTTTTCGAAAGTCGTCGAAGCTGTGGGAGGAAAACGGGATATTATTGGAACCCCTGATGAAGAAGCAGACGGGGGGAAAGTTGTTATGGCTGAACAGGGTATTTTTGATGATTATGATCTGGCAATGATGATTCACCTGGATAGCAGAAACAGGGTTAATTCCAGGTTCCTGGCCCTGGATGGATTGGAGTTTAGCTTTGCGGGGAAAGCATCTCATGCGGCTGCTGCACCATGGGATGGCAGAAATGCGCTTAATGGTGTTCAGCTGATATTTCATGCTATTGACATGCTTCGCCAGCATGTTAAAGATGATGTGAGAATTCACGGTATTATTGCCGAGGGTGGCGAGGCTTGCAATATAGTGCCTGAAAAAGCTGTAGCACACTTCTTTATCAGGTCAAAAGAAAGAGATTGTTTGGACAAAATTAAAGCAAACGTCATAGATTGTGCAAAGGGCAGTGCCCTGGCCAACCAAACGGAAGTTAAAATTGATAAATTGTGTCCAACTTTATCTGATCTCAAACCCAATAAAGCCGGTGATGACCTGATTGCTGATTGTTTCCTGGAGTTCGGTTTACCTGATAATAGGGAAGAATATGGATCCGGAGCCTCGGATATTGGCAACGCTAGCTATTGTTGCCCCACACTTTATCCCCGCCTGGCAGTTACTGATAACGGTGCAAGTTTGCATACCCGGGAGTTTGCTGAATTTGTCAAAGGGGAACCTGCTCACCGGGTGATTCACAGCGGCGCAAAAATATTAAGCCTGGCCTGTTTAAAGCTGTTCCATGAACCCGGGATTGCCGAGCGAATCAGGGAGGATTTTGAAGGACCTGAAAACCGGTAGGTGCCAGGATAAATGTTCTAGCTATGCAGGGCCTCTTTTGAGTGGTCGTACCAGGGTATATCAATGCTTTTTGCTGATACTTTCAGGTGATATTGTTTGAATTTGTTAAGTTTGCCCGAACTCGACAATTGTAGTATCATTAATATTGAATATATGCTGGCTGCTTGAAAAAGCCTCAGCAAATCTGTAAAAAGGAAGATGAATGTAATTATAACGCAAACAAAAAAAAAAAAAGGTTTTACTAATGTTGGTTATATCTGTGAAGAGAGCACTGCCCTGACTGTGTTCCTGGCCATGGATCTTAAAAAGCCGCTACTCATTGAAGGTGCGCCAGGGGTTGGAAAAACAGAAATGGGTAAGGTCTTGGCTGAAATTCTTGACACGGATCTGATCCGTCTGCAATGTTATGAAGGCTTAGATGAGACAAAAGC
>SKPU01000134.1 GCA_007119335.1 Syntrophomonadaceae bacterium | reverse complement strand
GATAATGAGTACAGCCAAGAATGAGGGTATCAATATTTTCAGCCACCAGAGGATCGAGATATTCGTGGGCGACTTTGCGTGCTTCGGGGGTCTCCACCAGGTTATTTTCTACCAGCAGGACAAAGAGCGGACAGGCTCTAGAAACTATGTGCAGTGAACCATTATTCTTCGTAAGAGACTTTTCATACTCAGAACTGCCGATCGTTCCGGCCGTCCCGATCACCCCGATCCGGTTGTTCTGACTGTAAGCCAGCGCTGCCCGCACTCCCGGTTCAATCACCCCGAGAACCGGCTGATCACATACCTGCTGATAATAAGACAACCCTGCCGCAGTGGCCGAGTTGCAGGCAACTACAATTAATTTAACTTCCTGGTGCTGTAGAAATTCAATCATTTCAAAGGTAAACCGGCGCACTTCTTCATTGGGCCGCGGACCGTAAGGCATGCGGGCAGTATCGCCAAAATAGACGATGCTTTCATGGGGCAGGCGTCGACTCATCTCCTTAACCACTGTCAACCCGCCCACTCCCGAATCAATAACGCCGATCGCTTTGTGGGAATTAATTAATTGTTCCTTGCTTAAACTGTTCATCTTTATTTCGCCTTCATCCTTGCAAAATAACCACCCATTATTTTACGGGTGTCAGAAACTGATATTACAGCAGATGGATCAATCTTGTGTATTTTTTTTAGGAAAGTGGGTAATTCACGCCGTTTAAGCAAAACCTGCAGGGTGCTGTGCGGGCCTTCCTTACCATAACAGGGCATACTGGTCACACCGTAACCCTCTTCCCGTAAATATTCTTCGAGGGTTCCGCTGTTCTGAACTGTAATAATCTGAGCATTTACAAATCCGAGCGCAATCATATCTTCAATTTTACTGCCCACCAGGTTGCCGGCAGCAAAACCAAGTCCATAAACCAGAATATTGATCCACTGGTCTAGATTGGCAAGAACAGCACCCAACGCTGCCACGAAAATAACTGACTCAAAAAAACCAATTAAAGCAGCAGTTCCACTGTTTCCCCTGGTCAGGTATATAATACGGATGGTGCCTAAACTTACGTGGGCAATCTTGGCCGTAAATATACCCAAGAGGGTTAATAATACTCCGGTTTCCAACACTTATTAAAATCCTCCTATCACACATAAAAAGTATGATTTTTTAAGTTTACTTCTCTCTAATGACAAGGCTCATTCTAACAATTGCCTTCACTACTGTCAATCATAATAAATTTAACCTGTGCAGTATAGTACAGATCGCCAGATCATTAAACATATTTTTGCGCAAAAAGAACAACACTGCGGCGTGATAACCCCCACCGCAGCAAGATAATTCGGTAGTTATTCATTTTTAATGAATCTGCCTAGAAGCAAACACTACCTTCTCACCGCATAGAACTCATTTTTGATGAACGGGTGGCAATCATATCCAGGGCATGCCGGTTTTTAACCCTGATCAGGGTCCCTTTCATACCAAGCGATCTTGATTCAATGATCCCCGCGCTTTCAAACTTACGCAGTGCATTAACGATAACGGAACGGGTAATACCAAGCCCGTCTGCAATCTTGCTTGCGACGACAATGCTTTCATTGTTTCTGATTGTCTTTAATACTTCATTGATGGCCTCTACTTCAGAATAAGAAAGGCTATCAAAGGCTCCTTCGGCCAATTCTTTATTTCTGGCATCTTCTTCTTCCTGATCAACTGTCTCCTGTTTAAGAACCATGCCAACCATAGATGCCCCTATTTCTGCAAGAATTAACTGATCCTGATCTAAATTGTGACCTTTTTGAAATAAAAGTAAGGCAGCTAATTGTTTGCCACTGCTATGAATCGGAACAATTGTATACTTTGCACTTTTTCCAGCTACCGCAGTTTGACCGGCCTTTTTATCTCCCTGGGCAGGATAAGGCTCGTTAAACAAAGTCTCTTCTGTATGAATCAAAGACATTAAACCGGCATTGCCAGTAACGGATCCTTCCTCAATTAAGCCCTCCAGTTCTTCGGCTGACTTACCTTCACCTGGCTGACTGGCCAAAACAGCTCCGT
This sequence comes from Syntrophomonadaceae bacterium, assembly GCA_007119335.1. Classification (GTDB taxonomy): domain Bacteria; phylum Bacillota; class Dethiobacteria; order DTU022; family DTU022; genus B1SED10-74M. The sequence continues at coordinate 1,053 of SKPU01000134.1, read as the reverse complement.
CTTTTGCTATAATTAAAACAGCAGAACCAGTTGCCTCGGCGACTTCACGGGCACCTTCTTTAAGGGCAGAATCCTGATGAGAGCTTTGAAGAAATGAGCGGCTCAATCTTCTTATTTGTAGTAGCAATGAACTTTCTTTCATCATAAACGCCTCCTTTCATTTCTTTATATTACAAAATAATATAAATGTCAATACAATTCTCACATTATGCCCACTAAAAAACTCAATTTTGATACATTTGCTTTCAATATTAAATTATTATTCCTGTAAATATTCCTTTCTAAAATGATACTCAGCAAGACGATAAACTTCCTTCATCGGCAGACCGGATTGCTCTGCTATACTCTGACAATCTTCATATTCAGGACTGTACTGAAGGGGATAATTATCCCCCAGGGCAGGTGTATATTTAACTCGCACCTGACCCCATGCGGTCTGCACCGGTTTAGTTTTCCGGACCCGCATAACTTTACGGGTGGTGGTCACGCGAAGGCCCAGGGTCGTGGTTTCAGCAAATACAATCTGCTGGAGTAATTTTTGCCTGTCCGGGGCAGAAAGAATGGTTAGCTGAATCCCGGGGCGGTTTTTTTTCATCTGGATCGGGGTAAAGTAAACATCCAAAGCTCCGGCAGCGAACAATCTTTCCATCAGGTAGCCATAGATTTCAGGGTTCAGATCATCAATATTAGCTTCAATTACAATTATTTTATCCTCATATCCCGTTTCTGGTATTTGGACATGCCCGTATAGCAGGCGGAGGTAATTGGGGTGACCGGGGTCAATAGTCCCTGCGCCGTAGCCGACAGATTCAATGTTAAAATTAGTCCACGGCCCAAAAGAATCTGCCAGGGCGGTTACTATTGCAGCGCCGGTAGGGGTAACCATTTCATAATTGCTGTCCCGGCCTTCGATGGGAACCTGCCGTTTAGTCAACAGTTCCAGGGTTGCCGGAGCAGGCAGAGGCAATCTGCCATGAGCTGATATTATTTCACCTCTGCTGGCAGGTAATGGTGAACAGTAAATGCGGTCAACTTTTAAAAGATAGAGCGCTG
>SKPU01000242.1 GCA_007119335.1 Syntrophomonadaceae bacterium | reverse complement strand
TTTCCTGAAAGAATCACTGACCACAAAAAAGGTAATCGCATTAATTATTGCTATATCAGGAATTTTACTGGTAGTCGAAGCTTACGTTCTCCACAATTTGATAGACAACCCCCTTGCTATCCTGGTAGGGCTGGGCGCCGGACTATCATTCGGAACATTGAGCGTCTTAGGCAAATACCTGACCGGCACCGGCAACCGTCTGACTGCTTCATTTTACCTGCTTTTTACAGGCTCCCTATTCCTATCTTTGATACACCCTCCCTGGATAGGGTTGGCAGAAATCCATTATTCCCCGTCACTACTGCTTGCTTTGGGTGCCCTGGTAATAATCTCTACGCTGGCAGCACACGCCTTATACATCTCTGGATTAAGTTACCTGGAAGCGGGTAAAGCCAACATAGCCGTTGCTATAGAACCTGTGGCAGCAATATTAATAGCCTTTTTATTTTTGGATGAACGTATGGTTGCCATTCAGTGCATCGGTGTAGCTCTGGTCCTTTCAGCAGTTATCCTGCTAAGACTACGCAGTTCAGAAGCGCTTCCCAAATAAATTAAGATGGACTGCCCCCTATTGTTTTAATTCAAATAGCCGACATCAAAAGAACTCCAATCTCATTTAGGCGGCCAGGTAAACCCTTCTGCCCATACCCTAAAAGCTCTTGCTGTAGGGAAAATTCAATATTTCCCATTATTTTAGCCCTCCTTTTTCCCGAGGAGGGTCTTTTTAAAAAATATCAAGCTTACCCGGAGGGTTCAATACGGCAAAGACAGTCGTAATAGGCTGCCTGGTTACCCAGGTCGGTCAGATGATCCGGTGTAAGATTGTTTACCGCCGCCCCCGAAATGTGCCACCACCCCTCATAAACCATTACTGCCTGCGGTGGGACCAGGTCACTGATTGATGCTTTCACTTCGATACTGCCCCTTTTAGATGAAATGCGGATACACTGCCCCTCCGTAAGATTTTCCTCCCGGGCTGTCTGGGAATGGATATAAGCCTTCGGTTGATCTGCCTGATCGGGCAGGCGATGAGTTGAATGAATGGAATCCCGGGGATGAGGTGTTACAAACCAGTAAATAAAGCCTTCTTCATGCAGAGCACGACTGCTCAGTTCATCAGCTTCCCGGTAGCGGGGCAGCCAATCACTACTCTCTTTAGCTGCTTGATTAGAGTAAAAATTATACTTTCCGTCAACTGTTTTAAAAACCCAATCAGACCAGGGCAAATCATCTCCTCCCGGAATCAGCAAGGGGTTATTCTCTTTAATCATGTTGACTGTAATACCGGTAGCTTCACTTAAAGGTTTTATTCCTCGGGCTAATAGGTCTTCAGGTTGCAGATCAGGAAAATCTTTTAAGTCCAGCAAACTGGCCAATTCCTTAAAAATGCTATATTCAGAGCGGCATTCACCAGGTGGAGCAACTACCTGTGATCCGTAAGTTAAGTAAGCATGACTCATCGAAGTAAAATAGAGATCTTCATCTTCCAAAAAATAAGTCGCAGGTAAAACAAGGTCGGAAGCCGCAGCAGTATCGGTCATAAAAAATTCTGATGTCGCTATAAAAGGAACTTTCGAAAAAGCTTTTTTCAGTAAATTACTGTCGCCAACCTGGACAAGGGGATTTGCCCGGCTGTTATAAAGAAAAGTTATCGGTGGATCCTCGAATCCTGTCAACGCTTCAGCCAGCTTCGGCTTTGAATAATAGCGGCGCTGTGGCCCAAGATCATTTCCGTTCATATAATCATGATCTATATAGCGGCTGATTCTAAAATTAGCATAATTGGCTCCACCACCGGGAACACCCAGATTGCCGGTCAGGGCAGCCAGGGCATCAATCGCCCGCACAGTATTTCCGCCATTGCTATGTCGTTGAAGACCGATCCCGATCCATATAGCCGCCGGCTTAGAATTAGCGTAGTCAAAAGCAAGCTGCTCAATCATTTCAGCGGAGAGACCAGTCAGTCCAGCCGCCTTTTGAAGAGAATAATCCTCACATAACTCTGCAAACTCTTCAAACCCGCTGCTGTGATCTTTGAGAAAATGCATAGCAGTCAATTCATTTTGTATAATCACATTAGCCATGGCCAGGGCCAGCGCCCCATCACTGCCCGGTTTGACCCTTATATGTTGATCTGCCAGGGCAGCAGTAGCTGTATGGACCGGATCAATCAGGATTACACGGGCTCCATTCTCACGGGCTTTACGCATAAAGGGCAAAATGTGAGTCGAAGTATCGGCCGGGTTCCGCCCCCAGAATATTATCAACTTAGAATTGACCAGATCTTGATATGGGTGGGCCTGCACCGCTCCAAAATCATAACTCTGCGCGGCAAGGCCCGCTCCCCAGCAAAGACTGCCTTGATGGACGGTAGAACCTCCCAGGGCACTAAAAAAACGGGATTCAACTTTTTTTAAAAGCCCTGTATATCCACCATCAAAAAAATGAAGCAAAGCAAGCGGGCCATGTTCCTTCAGGGTATAAGTGATTTTTTCAGCCAAAACCTGCAAAGCTTCCGTCCAGCTAACCCGCCCAAAAGAACCTCCGCATTTAAGCAGGGGATAAAGCAACCTCTCAGGGTGATTAATCCTATCTAAATGACGTCTGCCTTTACTACAAATTACTTTCCCGGTGACCGGTTGTTCCGGATTGGGTTCTATGGAAACAATTTCTCCCCCCACTTTAATAACAAAAAAAGCACACTGGTCACAACAATCAAGCGGACAGGCCGTTTTTATTTTTTCCATCTTCATTCACCATCCTTTATTAACTTATTCAGCAAAAAAAACGAAATCCCCTGCTGGATCGGAAAAAATCATCAAACCGGCCGGAAACAAGAATGTTCCCGGCCGGCCACCTAAATTCCCTGGGTTAAACAAGCAAAATATTCAACCATCATAGTTCTGCCAGTTTATTACCTGCAGGTTCATTATTGACTTGAGCATTATTCCAGCTCTTCCATCTCCTCTTCTACTTCTTCATAACCTTCCTGGTAAAACTTCTCCTCTTCCGGATCAAGCTCTTTCAATAATCGCAGAAATTCGCCAGCATGAACCCGCTCTTCGTCAGCAATATCCTTTAGAACCGCTTTTGCCAATTCATGGTCAATTGATTCAACCA
>SKPU01000236.1 GCA_007119335.1 Syntrophomonadaceae bacterium | reverse complement strand
GAAAAGTCCTTAGGCAATGGTTTTAAGGAGAGGGGGGAAGAGTTATGGCAGAAATAAAAATTGGCAAGAACGAGACCCTGGATAAGGCCTTAAAGAGGTTTAAAAAGCAGTGTTCCCGTGCAGGAGTTATATCCGAAGCACGGCGGCGTGAACATTATGAGAAGCCAAGTGTTCGCCGTAAGAAAAAAGCTGATGCTGCACGGAAAAGGCGTCGCTAAGCTAATCGAACAGGGGGTGCACTGTTGATGCCTGAAAAATCTCTGGCAGACAGGCTTTTTGATGATCAGAGAGAAGCCTCAAAAGCTAAAGATAGATTTCGATTGTCAGTGATTCGGATGCTTCGGGCTGAACTGCAAAATGCTGCGATTGCTAAAAGTGCTCCTCTTGATCCCGAAGAGGAATTAGCGATACTGACCCGGGAAGTAAAAAAAAGACAGGAATCGCTAAGCGATTATGAAAAAGCTAACCGGCAGGAGCAGCTTGATGATCTGAACCGGGAAATAGAAATGCTAAAAACATATCTTCCTGAACAACTCTCAGATCAGGAACTGGAAAAGATGGTTCGTGATGCGATTGCTGAGAGCGGTGCAGAAACTAAGCGGGATATGGGAAAAGTGATGAGCCAGCTTATGCCCCGGGTTAAAGGAAAGGCTGACGGAGGCATAGTTCGCCGTATGGTTGAAGATATGCTGCAATAAAACCCAGCTTTAAAAGCTGGGCTTTATTTTAGGGAGGAAGAAAGTGTCGAGAAAAATTAGGATCGCATTTTGGATAACCTGCTTGCTGATCGGATTTATGATCTTTATGCCTTTAGTCAGCGGGAGCGCTGGCAATGAATCAGTTGCGGTTATCGAAATTACTGGTACGATTGATCCGGGAACTAAAAGTTATGTCAACTATGCTTTTCAGGAAGCAGAGACTATGGGTGCTGCCGCGGTAATTATGGAGTTTGATACTCCCGGTGGTTTTGTTGATTCTGCCAAGGCAATCAGGAGGGCCATGGAGGATTACAATGGACCAATCTATGCTTTTGTGAACTCTAATGCTATTTCAGCCGGTGCGTACTTGTCTTTGGCTGCAGATGAAATATTCATGGTTCCGGGTAGTACACTCGGGGCTGCTGAACTAAGCATTCTTGGTGTCGGTGAAGTTGATGAAAAAGCTATTGATGTCTGGGATAAAGAAATGGTTGGTTTGGCTGAGAGACGGGATCGGGATCCGGAGATTGCTTCGGCCATGGTTCGCCGCGAAAAAGCTATTGACGGTTTGGTTGAAGCTGGAGTTTTGCTTACCCTGACCGCGAATGAAGCCCTGGAAGTTGGTTACAGTGAAGGGACTGTGGACAATCTGACCGATCTTCTTGAGGAAGTTGGTTTAGAGGATGCTGCACTGTACCCTGTAGAATCCCGCTTGACCGATACTCTGGTTAGTTTCACTACAAATCCGGTAGTAGGCACTATTCTATTGATGATTGGTCTCGGGGGCCTGGCTCTTGAGGTTATTTCTGCTGGTTTTGGGGCAGCCGGTGTATTGAGCCTGGCCGCTTTTGCACTCTATTTTGGAGGCAATATCGCTGGCGGGATGGCTGAATACTGGGTTTTGCTTTTATTTGCGCTTGGCATTGGTTTGATGTTGGTTGAAGCGGTTATGCCGGGGCTTGGCGTGTTTGGTATTGCAGGATTAATTTCCACTACAATTTCAATTGTGCTGGCGGCTGTGTCAGTTCAGACCGGCATGGTGATGCTCCTGATTTCAATAGTTTTAGCGGGTGTTTTTTCTGTAGTGGCTTTTCGCTTTTTTGCCCGCCGGGGCGCTTTACGCCATATAATTCTTGCAGAAGAAGAAACTGCAGATTTAGGTTATGTAGCTCCACGCGATCAAAAAGATCTGGCCGGCAAGGTAGGGGTTGCAGCGACTTCTTTACGTCCATCCGGGGCCGCTACTATTGACGGGCGCCGCATTGATGTGGTCAGTGAAGGTTCTTTTATTAATGAAGGAGAGTCGATCATCGTGGACAGGGTTGAAGGTGTAAGGGTGATTGTGCGTCGTTTGGATCAAAGCAGCCATTAGATCCACTGGAAAACCAGAGGCTGCCTGTTTTTTTATGGAATCAGATAATAAATGGAGGGTTTACTTATGGTTATTGAAGGAATAATTCCACTGTTGGCGCTTATTGTAGTTGCTGTTATTTTTATTGCCGTTGTTTTTAGTTTTATTCCCATTGGTCTATGGATTTCTGCACTGGCCGCAAGGGTTAATGTTGGTATTTTTGCTTTGATTGGTATGCGTTTACGACGTGTTAGTCCGGTTAAAATAGTTGCTCCGCTTATTAAAGCAACCAAGGCCGGACTCGATTTAAGTGTTAACAAATTAGAGGGACATTTCTTGGCCGGAGGTAATGTTGACCGGGTTGTAAATGCATTGATTGCTGCTCAGCGTGCAGAAATTCCTCTTTTATTTGAAAGAGCTGCAGCCATTGATTTGGCTGGACGTGATGTTTTGCAGGCAGTGCAGATGAGTGTTAATCCCAAGGTAATCGAAACTCCGGTTGTAGCAGCAGTAGCCAAGGATGGGATTGAGGTGAAAGCCCGGGCTAAAGTTACCGTGAGAGCGAATATCGATCGCTTGGTCGGGGGTGCAGGCGAAGAAACTATTATAGCAAGGGTTGGCGAAGGGATTGTAACCACCATTGGTTCTTCAGATAATCACAAAGTAGTTTTGGAAAATCCGGACAGGATATCTAATACAGTTTTAAATAAAGGTCTTGATTCAGGAACTGCTTATGAAATATTATCAATCGATGTTGCCGATGTTGATGTTGGTAAGAACATTGGCGCTCAGCTGCAAACTGATCAGGCTGAAGCGGATAAGCGGATTGCCCAGGCTAAAGCTGAAGAACGGCGCGCTATGGCAGTAGCTAAGGAACAGGAAATGGTTGCTTCGGTCCAGGAGATGAGAGCTAAAGTAACTGAAGCTGAAGCTGAAGTGCCCAAAGCTTTATCGCAGGCTTTGCGGGAAGGTAATTTAGGCGTGATGGATTATTATCAGCTGAAAAACGTTATGGCTGATACCGATATGAGAGAGAGTATTGGTAAAATGAGCCAGGAAGATCAGGAAGAT
>SKPU01000033.1 GCA_007119335.1 Syntrophomonadaceae bacterium | reverse complement strand
CTTTGATGCCCTGCTTCTCTACTCCTGAGCTTACATCAATTCCATCGGGTTTAATTGCCTGTATTGCAGATGTTACATTATATGAATTAAGCCCCCCGGCTGCGATAACTTTCATTTTTTGATCAATCTGTTGCCCATTTATAAAGCAAGAGCTCTCCGCAGTGGTTTTTAAAAAAGCCGGATTAAAAGTTTTCCAGTTCCAAGGTTGCCCTGTGCCGCCATTCGCTCCGGGTACCTTCGAATCTAGCAGACAGGCTCGGATTATCCCATCGTAATCATTTACTGCGTTTAAATCACCGGGGTTTGCTATTTGAAAAGCTTTGATGACCTTGACCGGCAATTGGAAACAGTACTGCGGACTTTCATGCCCGTGAAGCTGAACGAGGTCAAGCTCGAGGTAGCTTTGTATGGCCTCGACCTTTTCCAGTGAAGCATCAACAAACACGCCTACTTTTTGAAGTTCCCCGGGCAGACCCCTGATGATCTGTTTAGCCTTCCCGACGCTAATTTTCCTTCTGCTTTCAGCAAAGACAAACCCTACAGCATCAGCTCCTTCTTCAGCACACGCAAGGGCATCTTCCAGATTGGTAAGGCCGCATATTTTTATCCACACAACTCATCAATCCTTTCTTTATCCGCTTTCAGCATTTTATGTCAACTTTTATTGCGCTCTGAACCGAGCAGCTCTTTCAGCTTCACTTCCGGATCAGCAGAACGCACCAGGGTTTCACCAATCAACACAGCTTTTACTCCCGCTCTTTCAAGTTTTACCATATCCTCCCGGGTAGATATGCCGCTCTCGCTGACCAGCAGCACTTCTGCGGGTATTTCGCCTGCAAGCTGCACAGTTGTTGATAGATCTACCTGAAAGGTCTTCAAGTTCCGGTTATTAACCCCGATTATTCTTGCTCCCGCGAATAAGGCCCTTTTGAATTCAGGGCGATCATGCACCTCAACCAGAGCATCAATACCGAGCTCATTCGCAAGCCCGATCAAAGCACTAAGTGTCCTGTCATCCAAGATTGATGCAATCAATAAAATGGCATCAGCGCCGATCAATTTTGATTCATAAACCTGGTAAGCGCTCACTATAAAATCTTTCCTTAATACTGGACAAACCGTTGATTTCTTTGCAAGGGCAATATATTCTGCGGACCCTTTAAAGTAGCGTTCTTCTGTAATCACTGAAATTGCTTTTGCACCGCCTGCCTGGTAAGCTGCGGCCAGCTTTTGCGGATCAAAATCTGCGCAAAGCACTCCTTTTACGGGTGAAGCATGTTTGATTTCAGCAATAACGCTCATCCCCTCAATTTTATCAGCGAGGCTTCCCCGAAAATTTCCCGGTGAGTGCGCAGCAGGCAATTTTTTTAAAATTTGATCAAGCGGAAGGGCTTGTTCTGCCCGGGCCAGATCTTCTTTTTTATGTTGGACGATCTGATCAAGAAACATATTATTCAGGCGGTCGTTGATTGTTTATCCGCCCCGGCCCCCTCTCTATCAAAACTGTTGGTAAACTCCCGCATTAATTCAAGCTTGCTTAATGCCTCACCGGAACAGACCGCTTCCCGGGCCTGGATTATAGCTTCCCCAAAGCCCGGCGCCTTGCCTCCGGCATACAAAGCAGCTGCAGCATTGAGTACTACTACATCCTGCTTTGGACCAGGCTCTCCCTGCAAGATCCTCCTCAAAATAACTGCATTTTCCCCGGGGTCCCCGCCTCGCAGATCTTCTGCAACTGCCTTAACAATTCCAAATTTAGCGGGATCAAAATCGTAAGTTTCGGATCTACCTGCTCTGATTTCTGTAATCCTGGTCAGCCCGAGCGTAGAAATTTCATCCAGACCGCCTGCTCCGTGCACGACCATGGCCGCTTTTGCGCCCAGCCTGAACAAAACCTCCGCAAGAGGTTCCGTAAGGGCGGGGTCATAAACACCCATGATTTGAACCACTGCCCCGGCAGGATTGACAAGCGGTCCAAGCAGGTTAAAGACAGTCCTGATCCCAACTTCTTTTCTGGCCCGGGCTGCATACTTCATGGCCTGATGATGAGCCGGGGCAAACAGGAAACCGATTCCCGTTTGATTGATGCACTCCGTAACCCCGGCGGGCGAAAGATTTATATTAATACCCAGCTTTTCCAAAACATCCGCACTGCCGCTTTTGCTCGATACCGAGCGATTGCCGTGCTTGGCAACCGGTAAGCCGCAGGCAGCAACTACAAAAGCCGCGGTTGTGGAGATATTAAAAGTTCCCGACATATCACCACCTGTCCCGCAGGTATCGACCAGGACACCGGGCAGTGAATTTACTTTTAAAGCTTTTTCTCGGATCGCCCTGGCAAAACCGGTGATTTCTTCTCCGGTCTCTCCTTTCATGTGGAGCGCTGTAATCAGCCCGGCTATTTGAGCATCGCTGACCTGGCCGCTCATAATTGCACGCATTGACTCATAGGCTTCATTTTCCTCGAGATTATTTCTCTCAACTACAGAGGCAATTGTTTCTGTAATGGTCATCATCTGTTTCCCCTCCTCTCAAAAAGTTTTCAAGAATCAGCTTTCCACTGCCAGTCAGTATCGATTCAGGGTGAAACTGGATACCCCAAAAAGGATATTCCCTGTGTTTCAAGCCCATCACTTCTCCATCTTCAGCAGTTGCTGTAACCTGGAGCGATCCTGGTATTTGCTTAGGATCGATGGCCAGGGAATGATAACGAGCTGCTATGAAAGGGTTTTCCAAACCGCTAAAAATCCCGCACCCATCATGGCTGATTTCAGAAACTTTACCGTGCATAAGCTGTTTTGCTGAAATAATTTCGCCTCCAAAAGCCTGACCAATCACCTGGTGCCCGAGGCAGACCCCGAGCAGCGGGATTTTGCCACCCAGAGCCCTGACTATTTCTAAACAGATTCCTGCTCCATCTGGATTTCCCGGACCCGGAGATAAAACGATTTTTTCCGGGGCAAGTTTTTCAATCTCTTCAAAGGTAATTGCATCGTTACGAAAAACCTCTGTCTTGATCCCTGTCACGGCCCCCTGCTCAGGCTCACCCTTTATATTGACCGTTCCAGCATTACCTTTTTTTTCCCTGCCCTTTGCGGTAAGTTCCCCAATATACTGGACAAGGT
>SKPU01000194.1 GCA_007119335.1 Syntrophomonadaceae bacterium | reverse complement strand
CGGGACTTAGCGGCCATAAAGAACCCTCGATCCTGCTGCAAGCGATCAATGAATACGATTTCAATTGCATTTTGCTATCTCTTAATCCCGCCGATCCCTATTACCATTCTTTTCAGAATGAGGTCCTGCCGGCAGCCGAGGAAAAAAACATGGGCATTGTTGCTATGAAAGTTGCTGCTTACGGGCATATATTCCGGGAGGAAGGAATTACTACCATGGATGAGGCACTCGGCTATGTTTGGAGCTATCCGGTTGACACGGCCATAGTGGGCATTTCCACTTTAGATGAACTTGAAGAAAATGTCCGTAGCGCTAAAAAATTCAAGCCTTTCGGGAATCAAGAGCTGCGTAGATTGGAAGAGTTGGTGAAACCGTACCAGGAAGAAGTGAATTTTTACAAAAAAAAGTGGTAGGAAGTAAAATATGCACGCTCTATATAACCAGGTTGTCGAGTATGTGAGGTTGTCTGTTTTTACTGCGGGGGGATGACCGGGTTGCCGCAGCAGAGTGTTAAGAGGGTGTTGTAATCGGCATCAAGAACTGTAATGTCGGCGTCTTTACCTGCTTCTAAGGAACCCTTGTGTTCAGTCAACCCGAGCACCCGGGCCGGGTTGATCGTCGCAGCGGGGAGGACATCTGTCAGGCCGAGTTCCGTCATTTTCACAGCATTATCCAGGGCCCGGTTCATGGTCAGGATACTGCCGGCCAGGGTGCCGTCCTGAAGGAAAGCTTTTCCTTCCTTACTGATGATTGTCTTGTCTCCCAGCTTGCATTCCCGGTCGGGAAGGCCACAGACCGCCAGGGCATCCGTAACTAGCACCGTTTTGTCTGCAGGTTTGGCCCGGAAAAAGAGTTTTATCGCCGCAGGCTCGCTGTGAATGCCATCGGCAATTATTTCTGCGCTGATATGATCGTTAGTGAGGACTGCTCCGAGAGCGCCGGGTGACCGGTGGTGAAATCTACGCATTGCCGAATAAGTATGAACTGCATGGCGGAGGCCGCAATCAAAGGCGCTTTGCACTTCTTCTACCGTTGCGCCGCTGTGGCCGAGGGCAGCAATTATTCCCTGCCTGCTGAGGTATGCTATTGCTTCTAGAGCGTGGGGCAGCTCGGGTGATAGGGTGACAATGGCAAGGTCTTTTCCTATGGAGTCTGCTAAATCCTCCACCATCTCCTGCCCGGGGTGCAGCAGGTATTTTTCAGAGTGGGCGCCTCTATAGAGGGGATTTAAAAAGGGTCCTTCCAGGTGAATACCTAATATCTGCGGTTTGCATGATTTTGTCCGGACCCGCTTAATTCTTTCGGCTGCCTGCTTGGTTTGGCTGAGCGGGGCTGAAACGATGGTGGGGACCAGGGCAGTTGTTCCACCCTTTGCAGCATGATAATGAACAGCTTTGCTTATTTCCTGCTCTGCGGCAAGTGTAAAATCAAAGCCTTGAGCGCCGTGAAGGTGCAGATCTATAAAGCCGGGTAGAATGTTATTTCCTTTGCAGTCAATTATTTTGGAGGCATTTCGAGTTAGCTTATCGGGGAGTTCTCCTTCAAAAACCGAGCTGATCATCCCTTCCCTGATCACCAGACCCCCGAAAATAGATTCCCAGGGGCTGTAAACATAACCGTTATAGAGGATAATTCTACGGTCACTGATTTGTTCAGGTTTGCCCGCAGGGCCGAGGGTAAGTTCATGCGCAAGGTTTTGATCATGGATGTTCTTAAATTTGTTACCACTCATCTGTTTTCGATACCACCGATCCCCTCTTTGATCATTTCTTTCTTTTTAAAAAAGTGGCAAGCAATAAAGTGATTAGTTGGCCTGATTTCAATAATACTATAGTTAAAGTGCTGGTATATCTCCTTGTTTTTTTCATCAGCGGTGACAAGATAAATCCCTGAAGAGGCGTGGTCCTCGGCACAGGTTTGTTCTATCTGCTCAAGCAGTAAGCGTCCAATTCCTTTACCCTGGTAGGCAGGATTTACGGCGAAACCCTCCAGGGTGTAGTGTTTTGCCGGTAAATTATCCGGCGGGTTGATCGCAGCGTTCAGGTGCGAAGCTCTCATTCCAAGCAGCAGCATCCTTGCAAATGCTGTAAGGTGGAGAATAGCCCGGCGCAGGATCAGTAATTTAGGAATCTTGACATGGGGTGATTTTAAGATTGCCATCCCAACAACATTATCCCCGTCAAGGGCAGTAAAAACCCGGTGACCGATTTCTAAATAAAAGGACAGTCTGTATTTTGTAATTTGGGAGTAAATATCGTGATTTGCGGGAATCGAAAGATCAATTAAAGCTTCCGTGAAAGCTTCGTTTTTAAAAGCATCAAGAAACATTGCTACTGCCTGATCAATCTTTTCTGCATCCAGTAAGCTTACCTGAAAATTGCTCGATAAGCTTTTTTTATAGTCTCCCATTATCTATACCACCCCGCCAATCATAGATTTTCTCTGATTATACCATGCGAAATTGTTTTGATCATCTTCTCCGGTTGCCTTGCCCTATTTTCGCTGCGTGCTATAATAGTAGTCTAAGTATGAATTTTTTGAGATTATCTGGTGGTTAGTTGTTTATAGACCAAGACTTTCAACTGGAGCGGGGGGGAAGAATAGAAATGAATATAAAGCTGCTTTTTTCTTTCATGGTTCTGTTAATAGGGGGTTTGATGCTTGCCGGATGCGGGGATGAAGCTGCAGTTGAAGAGGAAACCGAAGTTGTTGAAGAGGTTGAAGATAGAGTCCTGGCCCCGGATGAAGTCGTATTGTTGTTTGTCGAAGCGACCATGAATCTTGATTTGGATCAAACTGAGCACTATATATCGAGCGGTTATCTGGACGAATACGAAGAGGAATTTGCTGAATTAAAAGACGTTCTTACAGAAGGTGGTCATGAAGCGGAGATGGCCCGGAAACTGTTTTACCTGATCTATAATAATATTGATGTTGAAGTAACCGATTATAAAATTGATGGCAATCAGGCTTTAGTTAATGTGATTAATACGCATCCCGACCCGGAACAGCTCACCGAGTTGCTCATGAGTAAAATGTTTGAGTTTGCTTTTAATGAGGAAGCTGATTTAGAGAATATAAGCGAAGAAGAAGGGATGGAGCTGGTGTTGGAAATGATTGTCGATGTG
>SKPU01000102.1 GCA_007119335.1 Syntrophomonadaceae bacterium | reverse complement strand
CATAGGTTACTTCTTCCTGGTAGCTTACTCCAAATTCAGCCTGGCCGGTAGAAACCATGGCACGACATTACCGGAGGCCTGGATAGTCTCAACCTCCAGACCTTGATCTTCATAATACCCTTGCTCTATGGCTGCATAGAGGCCGCTGTAATTGGTGTTTGGCGTCCAGTCCAGTAGTATTGTAATTTCATCGGGTTCATCGAATGGATCCTCTGTGCATCCTGACGTGATCATGGTTGTTGTTATAAAGATCAAACATACCAGCACGAACAAACCCTTTTTTTCTCTTATTCTATAGAACATAATTAAAATCACCCTTTCATCTGATTTGTTATATTTCTCTGCCAGGGCATGGAAAGCCAACCGGCCAATTCTACCAGTTTAAAAAGAGCCAGGCTTAGTACAACTACTACAACTATAGATGCAAAAAGATCGCTGGTGCGAAAAGAATGCATTGCCCTGAGCATATATATTCCCAGGCCGGCCCTCGCTGCCAGCCATTCCCCGATAATTGCGCCTAATACACTGTAGGTGGCAGCAATTTTTAGTCCTGAAAATAAGTAAGGCATCGCAAAAGGCAGTTGTACTGACCGCATAATCATCCAACGATTGGCCTGCATGGTTTGCATCAAATCAACCGCCTCCTGATCAACCTGGCTTAGGCCCTCTACCAGGCTTACAGCCAGCGGAAAAAAGCAGACTAGGGCAACGATTAGGACTTTGGGAAGCAGTCCGGCTCCAAACCAGATTAGTATTAATGGCGCAAGAGCGAAAATCGGTACAGCCTGTGATATAACCAGCACCGGGTAAAGAGCTTGTTTTAATGGTTTCCAGCGATCCATAGCCAGGGCCAGAATAAATGCTATCCCAATAGCCAGGATCAATCCACCAAGCACAGCTATAAAGGTTGCCCGGGTATGCTCAAGGAGGAGTGGAAAATTTTCTGCCAGAGCCAGGGCGATAGCCGAAGGGACAGGTAGTATATAACCCGGCATATCTAAAACCCTACCTAAAAACTCCCAAACTGCTAATAGAAAAACTAAGAATCCTGCAGCAGGCAAATTATTTTTGATATTTACCCACTTTTTCATTGATCGTCACTCCCCTGGTGCTGTAATCAATTTTAACTACGGAGAAAATCCTTTCCGCGCCGGCTGCAGCACAGACTTCCTGTGTTTTTTTTACAATCTCCAGGAGTTCTTCCAAATTGCCTTCCCTGGTTGTTTCTGTCGGTCCGACAGTGTACTTTACACCGGAGGCATCGATCAAATCTATTACCCTGTCTACTGTAGGGTATACTTCTTCTTCGGGTACTAACGGAATTACCTGCAGACTAACATTGCAAACAGTCATTCTATTCCTCCTTGTTGATTTTTTTGCAAGAATAAAGGCTATCGCCAACATCGGCGATAGCCTGTAAACTACCTTTAGTGATATCCCTCCGCTGGCATTACCCAGATCAGGTTTAAGGGTCAGAACAAACT
The DNA here is from genome assembly GCA_007119335.1 of Syntrophomonadaceae bacterium. Lineage (GTDB taxonomy): Bacteria > Bacillota > Dethiobacteria > DTU022 > DTU022 > B1SED10-74M. The sequence continues at coordinate 1,647 of SKPU01000102.1, read as the reverse complement.
ATAGTTCTTTCTCAGCCAGTTATACCGGCTCCCCTTATCCTTGCTGTTTTTTAAAGCATACCATGAAAGTGTTTTAGGTTCAACACCCAATTTATTAATTCAGATGAGAAGGTGGTTTTAAGTACTTTCGCCGCCTCAGTTGTCTAAGCATGGACTTGATCCAGTGCAAAATCTGAATTATCGCCAGCTATTGCTACCATTCGCCCGACTAACCCAAGTTGTTATGAACCTCATGATCTAAATTGATTCAAGAATTAACTAAGGTCCGGGCCGCCGGTATGCAGGTAAGGCTTAGAGCTGTTGAATGTTATTATACATTGAATGATTAGCAATAAAAGCCCTTTTCATTTAGCAGTTTAAAATATTATGTGTCAGCTCGGCAGTGCTGCGTTTTGGCCTGGTGCCGGTTTCCCGCGGGCAATAGCGGTTACTCAGCCGCAGGCTTTGCTTTGGTTGCTCTCGGTATTCACCATCCATAGCTCAGGCCTAGGCGGTCTGGATCCATCCAGGTCGAACAGCGACAACCTTTACTTTGTCGACCATTGCGACCGTTCTATCGCAACGTCACCAGCCAAAATGCATCACGACTATAGCTGAGCAGTAACACTATTATTAAGTTTGGGATTATTTGTATGATTTGAAGGAATGATCTTAATAGTAATTTCGTCTCAAAAATATTCTTGAAAAAGTTGATTACAGTAAAAGAAAAGTGGTATGATAAAATTAATCAGTATTTTCCCTTAAAAAAGGTAAAGAAGATGGAGGTGATCTCTTATGGCAACAAATCTGGTTTCAGTTGTCCGTTATAAGGAAGCGTATCAGTCAGTCAGAAAGGTTGTTCTAGATTGTGGTGGTTTTGACAGCCTGCCTTCTAAGGCTCGTGTTTTTATTAAACCGAATATAATGTTTTGGACCAGGGCGTGTTCTTTTCCCAAATGGGGTGTTATTACTACTTCTCGGGTGATTGAAAATTTAGTTGTTTTGTTGATGGAGCATGGCATTGAAGATATTACTATAGGAGAGGGTATCGTGGGTGACCCTGAAGATACCGAAACCCCTGCCCATGCTTTTAGAGCCCTGGGTTATGAAACTTTGAAGCAGCGCTACGGTGTAAAAGTTTTGAACATTATGCAGCGACCTTTTAAAAAAGTATATCTAAATGACGATCTATCCCTGAAGTTTAACAAAGATATCTTGGAAAGTGATTTCTTGGTGAATATCCCGGTGATGAAAGCACATAATCAGACAATGGTTAGCCTGGGTATAAAAAACCTCAAAGGCACTATAGACAACCCATCTCGCAAGAAGTGCCACAGTGCTAACCCTCAAAAAGGTTTGCACTATCATGTAGCCCGGCTCTCCGAACCGATGCCCCCGACCCTGACTATTATCGACGGGATTTACAGCCTGGAGCGTGGTCCCGGTTTTGATGGTAAAATGAGAAGTAGTAATTTGCTTATAGCTTCGAATGATATTTTATCTGCAGATATGGTTGGCACTAAAATATTGGGGCATGATCCGGCGGAGGTGGGATATCTGAGCCAAGCTGCGGAAAAAGCCGGTCGTCCGCTTGATCTTTCCGATGTTAATATCGTGGGTGAAAATATTGAAGATGTGGCTTCATATCATGAATATGATTTCACTTAT
>SKPU01000074.1 GCA_007119335.1 Syntrophomonadaceae bacterium | reverse complement strand
TTGATGTTATGGACGGGCATTTTGTACCGGCCATTACGATCGGGCCGGTAGTGGTTAAATCATTGCGGCCGCAGACTGAATTATTTATGGATGCTCACCTGATGGTCAGTAATCCGGAAAATCATATCGAATCATTTGCTAAAGCAGGAGCGAACTTGATTACCGTCCAGGCAGAAACAGCTGCCCATCTTGACCGGGTTTTACGCGAGATTAAAGACCTCGGGGCAAAAGCCGGGGTAGCCCTGAATCCGGCAACTCCACCTTCTGTTCTGGAATATGTTTGGTCTTTGCTTGATTTGGTGCTGGTAATGAGTGTTAACCCCGGTGCCGGAGGGCAGGAATTTATCCCGGCTGTTTTCTCAAAGATTAGTTACATCGCCAATCAAATTCGCAGCCGTGAGTTAAGCACGGAATTGCAGGTTGACGGGGGTATTAACAGACATAACGGGCCGGATATTGTTAGATCAGGAGCGACCGTACTTGTTGCAGGATCAGCTATTTTTAAGGCTGAAGACGGGATGAGCCTGATTGGCGAATTGAAAAAGAGCGGCCAATAGATAAATTCAGTTGCCGGTAAAATCTAAGAGCCTTGTAAATTTTATAATATGTGCTATAATTTATTCAACCGTTATCTTCAGGGTCAGGTGAGAAGGTTTTAACCTTCAATTCCGAACCGGCGGTAAAACTTCCTTGCCAGGGAAGTTAAGCCCGCGAGCCTAAGCGGCTGATCCGGTGTAAATCCGGAGCCGACAGTATAGTCTGGAGGGGAGAAGAGACGGTGTACAAAAAGCTTCAATTGCCCAAAAAGACCCTGAAGCATTAATATGCTCGGGGTTTATTATATTCTTAACTAACGAGGTGAGTATAGTTGGATGCTGATGATCGATTTATGTCGATGGCCCTTGACCTGGCCCGGCAGGTCCGCGGCCGGACCAGTCCCAACCCGATGGTTGGTGCTGTAGTCGTCCAGGATTCCGAAGTAGTGGGGACCGGTTATCACCAGGCTGCAGGAATGCCCCATGCCGAAACGGTTGCCCTTAACAAAGCAGGCGAAAAAGCAAAGGGGGCAACCCTCTATGTCAACATTGAGCCCTGCTCCCATCACGGGCGGACAGGACCCTGTACAGAAGCAATTATTAAGGCCGGTATTAGCAGGGTTGTGGCCGGAATGCAGGATCCGAATCCGTTAATATCAGGCCGGGGTTTTGCCAGGTTATCTGAAGCAGGCATCAAGGTTAACAAGGGTATTCTGGAACAGAAAGCGCGCCGTTTGAATGAGGCTTTTATTAAGTATATCACCACCGGGCTGCCTTTTGTCGCCATTAAAGTGGCCATGAGTATGGACGGTAAAATTGGAACGATGGCCGGCGATTCGCACTGGATTACCGGTGAAAAGTCACGTCAATTTGTGCACCGCCTCCGTGATAACAGTGATGCAATCATGGTTGGTATTGAAACAGTCTTGATAGATGATCCCAGGCTTACAACCAGGATTGAAGGCGGCGGAGGAAAAGATCCGCTGCGGGTCATTGTCGACAGTACAGCCCGCCTGCCTATCGATGCCCGGGTTATAGAAAGTACTTCATCGGCCCGGACTATAGTGGCCGTTACCGATCAGGCCCCTGAAGAAAAATGCCGAATTCTTGAAGAAAAAGGCGTTGAAATAATTACGGTGCCTGCCAAAAACGGGCGAGTTGATGTTGTTGAATTGATGAAAAAGCTGGCTGAGAGGGAACTTACGATTGTTCTGGTCGAAGGCGGCGGCACCTTAAATTACAGTTTGCTTGAGAATAAAATTGTTGATAAACTATTTGTCTTTATTGCGCCAAAAATCATCGGCGGGAGGAGAAGTCCCACCCCTTTCTCAGGATCCGGTATCGAATCATTAAAAGATGCCTGGTTTGTTGAAGACATAGAAATGAAGCAATTTGACCAGGACCTGCTCTTAATCGGTTACCCGGTCCTGCGTGAATAAAGTTTACTGCAGGGGTGGTTCTGATTGCTCCATTTTGGCAAATATGGCGTTTCGCAGCTTTTAGACAAAGGCTAATGACATAACATGATACTAATCTTGATAGGATGAAAGGTGGACAACTTTTGTTTACAGGTTTAATCGAAGAACAGGGATTGATTCTCCGCATAAGCGGGTCAGGTGATGGCACTAACCTGGTCATTAAAGCCAAAGAGGTCCTTAGGGATCTTGAAATTGGTGACAGCATAGCTGTTAACGGGCCATGCCTGACTGTTACTGCTCTGAATCAGGACAGCTTTACAGTCTGGGTGATGCCTGAAACCTTGAAGAAGTCAAACCTAAAGGATCTTTCAACGGGCCACCTGGTTAACCTGGAGCGGGCGCTGACTTTAAGCAGCCGGTTGGGCGGACATATGGTCAGCGGCCATGTTGATGCGGTAATAACCTTGACCGGTCGCCAAAAACAGGGTGGGTCGCTAATTATGGTTTTCGATGTTCCCGAACACCTGCTTCGCTATATTATTCCTAAAGGTTCGGTTTCAATCGACGGAGTTAGTTTAACAGTTGTCGATGTAAATGACCATGGTTTTTCGGTGGGCATGATCCCACATACTGCAGCCCAAACTGCCCTGGGTCGCAAAGGAAGCGGTTCATCTGTAAATCTTGAGGTCGATATGATCGGCAAATATGTCGAAAAATTAATGGGTTCCCACTATAAAGACGGGCAGGATCAAACTGAAAGAATTAGCATCTCCCTTTTGCAGGAAAAAGGATATCTTAAATGATTAGGAGTGAAAAATTATGTTTTTTAACACTATTGATGAAGCACTTGAAGAATTAAAAGAAGGTCGGATGGTTGTTGTGGTTGATGACGAAGATCGAGAAAATGAAGGAGATTTACTTATGGCTGCATCCAAGGTAAATCCGGAGGCGATTAATTTTATGATTCGCTATGCTCGCGGTCTTGTGTGTGCTCCCCTCACATCACAGAGAGCCAGGGAGCTTGACTTGCCTCAGATGGTAACGGAGAATACTGATACTCACTGCACTGCCTTTACAGTCTCGGTTGACATTGATTCCAGCACTACCGGAATATCTGCTTTTGAGAGAGCAAATACAATTAGATCCTTGATTGACCCGAAAACAGAGCCATCGAATTTACGGAGACCCGGCCATGT
>SKPU01000068.1 GCA_007119335.1 Syntrophomonadaceae bacterium | reverse complement strand
ATTTCAACCGTCGATGAAACCGGGTTGGGTGGTACTAGTATGGTCCGTGACGCTCTCGAAGCAGGAGATGTCGATTTATACTGGGAATACACCGGAACAGCTTTAATTACAATTCTTGGTTTCGATGAAGCTATAACTGATCCAGAGGAATGTTATGAGGTGGTTCAAGAAACTGATCTGGAACAAAACCAGATAGTCTGGCTGGATTATACGCCTTTTAATAACACTTATACAATCATGATGCGGCAGGCTGATGCTGATGAGCTTGGCATTGAAACCATTAGTGACTTAGCCGAAGCTATTAATGAAGGGGTTGAAGCTCCCGACCCTGGCACCTGGAGTTTGGGCAGCGATCACGAGTACACAATTCGTGATGACGGGTATCCCGGTTTGCAGGAATTGTACGATTTTGAGTTCGAAGAAGTATATCCAATGGATGCAGGAATTGTTTATGACTCATTGAAAGAAGGAGACATATCGGTTTCGATGGGTTACGCAACAGATGGTCGTATCGCAGCCTATGATCTGGTTAACTTGGAAGATGATAAAAAATTCCATCCAGTTTACAACTGTGCTCCTACTGTGCGTGAGGAAACCCTCGAACAATTGCCTGAAATTGAAGATATTCTCAACCCCATTGCCCACGCTCTGGATGCTGAGTCAATGGCAGCAATGAATATGCAAGTTGATATTGATGAAGATCTTCCCAGCGAGGTTGCTGAAGAATGGCTTCTGAAAGAAGGCTTTATTGAATAAAGGTGTGTTGTTCTTATACACTTTTTAAATAAGCTAACTAGAATTAACCTTTTAATTGGAAATGAATTTGAAGAAGGGGCGGCATTTATTTATAGTGCTCGCCCCTTCTCGATATGCGCCCGGCACGGGCGTTAACTTGGCGGTGAAAGTCCGCTGTGGGCTTGGCAGTGGGAACCACTAGCTGCTGATGGTAAGAGTGTCCGCCGCGAGGGGGAATCTGAAGGAAGCCTAAGGCAAAATCCCGGCCCGATGAACAAGAACCGCATACAAGGCTGAACAAGGGCGGCTGAGTTTGCGTTACAAAACGAAGTTCGATAATGGCCGAACCCTTTTAAAGTATATGCGGTGGGTATATGGGATGAAAGCTAACGTTTTTGCCTGGGGAGGTTTATCGGTATATCGCTGGCAGGAGGGATGTAATTTCTACAGTGATATTCTATGCAATAACATATAGCTGAACTGGTAGCATTCAACAGAGGCCTTATTAGGCCGTGGTGTGTAGTGTCGCGGTGATAGGTACTGCAAAGTGCAGACAGGAAGATGCCAGGCCGGGTTTTTGTTTGTTTTAAATGGAAATAATTTGCTTGCGGTTACTTGTAACTGTTTGACAATAGTGTTATTGTTGTAGTAAATTGTGTTACAGAGTGCTGGCGAATTTTTTTTCGGTTGTGTGTGTTACGTAATCTATAAATGTTAACACGCAAGGGAGTTTTTAAGTCATGTTTTTTAGGTTGATAATATGCTGAAGTATTTGGTCAAACGGCTCTTAACCCTGGTTCCCGTTCTTTTGGGAGTTACCTTTATTACTTTTATCCTGATCGATATTGCTCCCGGTGATCCGGCAGAAATAATGCTTAACCGGCGGGATATTGAGGTAACACCGGAAAACCTGGAAAGAGCCCGGGAAGCCCTGGGTCTTGACGAGCCTCTCCCCCTGCGTTATATTAACTGGCTGCAGGGAGCAGTAAGGGGCGATTTGGGCACTTCATTTACAACCGGTGAGCCGGTTACCCGCGAGATTATCAGCCGCCTGCCGGCCACGATCGAATTGGCCGCGGGAGGACTGGTGGTAATGCTTGCATTAGCTTTGCCCCTGGGTACGATAGCCGCCCTACTAAGAGGAACTGTTGGGGATCACCTCGGTCGCCTGACAGCGTTGGTGGGAGCTTCTATTCCCTCATTTTACCTGGGCTTGCTATTGATTACTTACATTGCGGTTCCCACGGCATGGATTCCGGTTATGGGTAGGGGCGAAGGATTAATCGGATTGGTTTTGCCCTCCCTTACCCTGGGCTTTGGTCTGGCAGCCACTTATGCCCGCCTTTTACGGGCCAATCTTTTGGAAGTGCTGCAGCTTGATTTTATACGCTCTGCCCGTGCAAGAGGGCTTAAGGAAACAGTAATCATTGGAAATCATGCTCTACGCAACGCCCTGATTCCGGTGGTCACCCTCCTTGGAATTACCATGGGGCATCTGCTTGGCGGAACTGTGGTTGTGGAAAGAATTTTCGCCTGGCCTGGTGTGGGCCGCCTGGCGGTGGATGCTATTTTTAACCGTAATTTCCCGGTGATCCAGGGTTACGTGTTGCTGATGGGCGTGGCTTTTGTGTTTATGAACCTTCTAATAGATCTCTCTTACCGGCTGCTTGATCCGAGGGTGAAAATGGAAGAAGGGGAGGGTTAACAAGTGAGGAGTAAAATATTGAGAGATCCCTTGTTCCTGGCCGGATTAATTATGATACTTCTTATCTTTATAGCAACGATGGCAGCCCCTTTGCTGGCCCCTCATGATCCTTTGCCGGTGTCACTGCCGGAACGTTTACAGCCTGCCGGTGATGATTATCCCCTTGGCACTGATTCCCTGGGGCGCTGTTTGCTGACAAGGCTTTTGTACGGGGGAAGGGTGACCCTGCAGTATTCTCTTTCGGTGCTGGTGATTATAGTTTTGATCGGTGTTCCTGTGGGTCTGGTAGCCGGTTACCTGGGAGGGCTGGTGGATGGTTTGTTGATGAGGCTGGCCGACATTGTTTTAGCTTTTCCCAACCTGATTTTGGCCCTGGTGGTTACCGGCATATTGGGTCCGGGGCTGCTCAATGTGTTAATTGCCCTGGCCCTGGTATCATGGGTTCAATATGCCCGGGTGGTTCGGGGAATGGTTTTGTCATTAAAGCAGAAAGAGTTTGTCCTGGCGGCAAGGGCGGCAGGCACAAGTCCTGCCGGGATTATTTGGGATCATCTTTTGCCTAATGTGCTGCCTCCGGTGGTGGTAATGGCCACTTTAAATTTAGGCAGGTTGGTTTTGGCCATATCCACTCTTTCATTCCTGGGTTTAGGTGCACAGCCGCCGGACCCGGAGTGGGGGGCGATGATTAATGAAGCGCGCAATTATATTGTTTCTCAGCCACAGTTGATGCTTTATCCCGGTACCGCCATCGCTTTTACTGTTTTGGGATTTAATCTTTTGGGCGATGGGTTACGGGATGTTCTTGATCCGCAAGAATTTAGCCGTCCCTGGATTCATTCATTTGGAAAAGGTGGGCAAAAGGCCTCTGCTTGAATGTAAAAGAGGAAAATAGTAGATAATAAGGCACAAAAGTTTAATAAAGCATGGCGAAATAATAAAGATTTATTCATAGTATAGTTTTATGATGCCTTAAGGCATAAATAAGAAGTAAAAACTTGAGTTTTCGAGAGCAAGCCGGAAGGGAGCGACTTGGCAGTGGAAAACAAAAAGAAAACCGTTACGGTAAAAAATTTAACTACCGTTTTTCCTACATCTAGAGGTTTGATTAAAGCAGCAAACGAAATCAGCTTTTCGATGTCGGAAGGTAGCTGTCTTGCCCTGATCGGGGAAAGTGGTGCCGGTAAAAGTGTCACTGCTCTTTCACTTTTACGCCTGGTTCCTCCGCCGGGCAGAATAACCGGCGGGGAAATTATCCTTGACAATCAGGATCTACTTAAGCTTGGGTCTGCAGAAATGCGCAGGGTTCGTGGTGATGATCTGGCTTTGGTTTTTCAGGATTCTTTGTCTACGTTTAACCCGGTTCGCCCAATTGGTGCCCATATTTGTGAAACCATAAATACCCATCGCCGGCTCTCTAATGGTGAAGCTAAAGAAATAGCCCTGGGTAAAATGGCTGATATGGGTCTTCCTGCCGAGCGGGTTTTTAAGAGCTTCCCCTTTCAATTAAGCGGCGGGATGCGCCAACGGGCGGCGCTGGCCATGGCTTTGAGTCTGCATCCTAAGCTTCTGATAACCGATGAAGCAACGACTTCCCTGGATGTTACTCTCCAGGCCCAGGTCCTTCATTATCTTAAGAAACACCTGCAAGACTGCTGCATGTCAGTATTATTTATAAGTCACGACCTGGCTGCAGCGGCTGCCGTAGCCGACAGGGTGGCGGTTATTTATGCCGGCCGAATAGTGGAAAGCGGCCCCTTGAAAGAAGTTTTTCAAAAACCACTGCACCCTTATACCGAGGCTCTTATAGGTTCGCATCCTTCTTTTTGCAGCGGGACCCTGGAGCCGATTAAAGGGAGTCCTCCGGATTTGGCTAACCTCTCTGCAGGCTGTTCATTTGTTTCCCGCTGTTCTAAGGCTTCCGGCATATGTCATCAAATTGCACCTGTATTGCAGGAAGCCCCTACGGGTCATCAGGCAGCCTGCCATCTGTTGATCGGCAAAGTTGTTGATGATGGCGAGGTGGCGGTATCATGAGTTTATTGTGCGGACAAAAGCTAATTAAAAATTATTATGTATCAAAAGGTTGGTGGCAGAAAGAAGAAGTTCAGGCTGTTCGCGGAGTTGATCTGGACCTGGGGCTGGAACTTAATCATCTTTCTTGCAATGATCGCAATAATAACATAGGCCTGGTGGGAGAAAGCGGATCGGGTAAAAGTACCCTGGCCCGCTTAATTTCACGTCTCGAAAAGCCTTCCCGGGGCAGTTTGCACTTTAGGGGAAAAGAAATCAGCAATTTACCGGAAAAAGAGCTCTTGTTTTTCAGGAAACGGGTGCAGATCATTTTTCAGGATGCTGCAGCTTCACTGAATCCCCGTCACTCGGTGGAAAAAATTCTTTCTGAACCGGTGCGTAATTTTTATCCCGAGTTTTCGCGAAGTGAACGTCGGGAAAAGATTATTGAAATAATGGAGCAGGTGGGGCTTTCTGGAAAAGATTACCGGTGTTTTCCCCATGAGTTCAGCGGAGGACAAAAAAGGCGACTGGCCATTGCTCGCGCAGTGATAGTTTACCCCTCCTTGTTAATCTGCGATGAGGCAACTTCCGGGTTGGATGTTTCCCTGCAGGGTCAACTTTTAAACTTATTTTTGGAGCTTGGTGAAAAATTCGCGATGAACTACCTGCTGGTGTCGCATGATCTGCCCGCGGTGCGCTATCTCTGCAGCCGGATCCTGGTGATGTATGCCGGCATGATTGTGGAAGATTTTTCTGCCAAAGAGCAGCACTCTCCCGTTCACCCATATACCAGGGCTCTTTTAAAAAGCGAGCCAAGCCTGGACAGCTCATTTTCTCCGCAGTTTTTGCCGGGGGAACCACCCGATCCTTCAGCACATCCCACCGGTTGTTCATTTCATCCTCGCTGTTTTGAGAGGAGAGATATATGTATGGAAGCAATCCCTGAGTTAAAAGAGACATCAGAAAGGCACAGGGTGGCCTGTCACCTGGCATGAGGGGTTAGGTTAATTAAAAAATTGAGGGGGCCAAAAGAGAGAAAACAAATTAATACAATAATGAGTTAGGAGGAGCAGCAATGTTTAAGAGTAATTTTTTTAAAATGTTTTTTAGCATAGCAGTCCTGCTAATGTTTGTCTGGTCCGCAGGCTGCGAAGAAGCGGAGGATCCCCTGGAGGATTTGGAAGAAGAAGCAGCTGAAGAAGATGAACCAACTGCTGATGAAGAAGCCCCAGAAAGAGAAGAACAAATTCTCACTATTGGGGTGGGTAGAGATTTCTATTACGGTTCTGAAAATCGCACTTACCTGCACGGCAGCACCAACGTATGGGAATCCCTGGTATACCTGGATAAAAATCTGGAACCGGAGCCCTGGCTTGCCGAAAATATCACTGCTTCGGAAGATGGAAAAACCTGGACTTTTGAGCTCAGGGAAGGGGTTTCATTTCATGATGGCCATTCCTTTAATGCCGAAGCGGCCAAATTTAATATAGTTCGTTTGAGTGAACATCCAGAGACCGCCGATAGTTATCAGCATATGGAGGAAGTGCGGGCGGTGGATACTTATACTTTAGAAATCGAGCTGGACCGGCCTCTACCTGCTTTCCCGGTGATGATTAGCTATTTCTCCAGCGCCATGTTCAGCCCTGAAGTTATTGAACCGGAGGGAACTGATCTGAAGGCGCCGGTGGGAAGCGGTCCCTTTAAGTTTGACGATTACGGGGAAGACCGGATTTACCTGGAAGTTTACCGGGATTACTGGAAAGGCGAACCGGGTGTTGACCGGGTAACCTTCCATTATATTCCCGATGAAGGAACCCGGGTTTCCGCTTTACAGGCAGGGGAAGTCGATGCTTTGGCTGATGTAGGCATAATACTTCCTGAACAGGTGCCGGAATTGGAAGGCCTAGAGGAAATTGAATTAAAAACCCAGAAAGTGCTTACTTCCATATACATGTTCTTCCAAACGGAAAGCGCACCGATGGATAATCCTGAAGTTAGGAAAGCAATATCCAAGCTGTTAGACCGGGAAGAACTGGTTGATTCGCTCCTCGATGGATATGGAGAGCCGGCCCGGGCGGTTATTTCTCCCCTGGCCGAGTACTGGCTTGATGATCAGGTCTCCCGTTATGATTATGATCCACAGGAAGGGCAGCGACTGCTCGAGGAAAATCTTGACGGAGACGAAGAAATAAAGATACTGGTTAATTCCAGCTGGGCCGCCCGCTGGCCGATGTCTTCCATGGCCCAGTACCTGCATACTGAATTGGATAAATTGGGGATTCAATCAGAAATTGAAACCATTGAAATGGGAGCTTATAATGAAATGGTAGGACAGGGCGATTTTCATATATCTTTTTGTCCCTGGACCGGGCAGGATCCGGATGATTTCTTCAGTTCCTGGATCCTCACCGGGGCCGGTTTTAACCGGAGCCGCGGAGTTGAGTTTTCCAACGAAGATGCGGACCGGTTAATTGAAAAAGCGGTCCAGGAAATGGATCGGGAAACACGCAGAGATATCTACTTAGAACTGCAGGATTTGGTGGAAGAAAACGCGCCGCTGGTTCCGGTTTACCATGATCTGACCGTGTATGGAGTTAGAGATCATGTAAGCAATTTGGATCTTGATTTTAACTTCAGAGCAAATTTATATAAAGTCCATTTGGAATGAGCTTATTAATAATAACGATTTAAAATAGGGGTGCAAGTATTAAATGCAGGAAGCGGGGTTTGATTTTGAAGAAAGATAAGCAGAACCTAAATAAGCAAAACCCGGGTCCAATTATGGGGCCTAGAGAAGCGACCATACAACCGCTCATCTCTATTTTCCGAGCAGCGGAAGAAGCGCACCTGCTTAAGTTTGCGCTGGATAAAAATATATTTGACCTAATTGCTCAAGGAGAAACTGCTGCCGGGATATCTGAAAAATTAGGTTATGATTACCGGAAAACCAGGGCATTGCTTGATGCATTAACGGCAATGGGTTTATTGCATAAGGAAAGCCCGGAAGGAAGGCAGCAAGCGGAAATTGAAGAGATATACCGCCTATCATTAATCTCTTTTTACTACCTGAAAGAAAATTCTCCTTATTGCAGTCGTGATCTGCTGATGCGGCGTTTTAAGCGGTTGATGTTGACTGATGAGTTGGAAGTAAAACTTTCTCCGGTTTCGGAGGAGTCATCATCTAATTCTTCCGCAGCTTCGCAGGCGAAAAAAAACCCCGAAGAATTTACCAGAGTGATGGTGCAAAATGCGCTCGGTAGCAGCAGTATCAGAAGGTTAACTGCACTGGTGGTTCGTCACCCGCGCTTTTTCGAGGCCCGGCGAGTTCTGGATTTGGGCGGAGGCCATGGTCTTTATCCTGCAGCCCTTTGCCGGATCAATCCTCAGCTTGAAGGGGTAGTTTTTGATTTGCCGGAGATTGCCCAAGTTGCCGGTAACTACATTGAAAGACAGGGACTGCAAGATCGCATTACGACCCGGGAGGGCAACTTTTACCATGACAGCCTGGGTGAAGATTACCAAATTGTCCTGGCGGTGAATGCATTCCATCGTCAGCCGGAAATACTGCGCCAGTTGTTGGACAAAATATATGCTGCTATGGATTCCTCCGGAGTCCTTTATCTACAACACCGTTACCTGAATAATAAGCGCACTGCCCCGAGAGAATCTGTAATGTTTTACTTCAATCGGATCCTGGAAGTAGATGCGTTTTACCTGCCTTCACTAAAGGAAGCTGTGTGTTGTGGGATTGAAGCCGGTTTTAGCTTGAGCGGGATCTTCCGCTATCGGGGCGGCGATACCTGTATAAGGCTGGAAAAAAGGTGACTTTAATTAATTTAACCTGGGTGTCCCCTTAACATAGCCGGTCCGCTGCTGATAAGGGCAGCGGACCACTTCAAAAGAGGGCTGGCTGGCAAAGAATAGGGGGGATGAGGGTAAGCCAGCAGCCCTATCCCGAGTTGTTCTTATACCAATGATTAGCTGTTCAAGTATAATAATTAACCCTGTGCAAGGTCAAAACGATCTGCATTCATAACCTTGTTCCAGGCCGAGACGAAGTCGTTTACGAACTTATCCTGGCACTCGTCACAGGCATAAACTTCCGAAATAGCCCGGAGCTGGGAGTTTGAACCAAAGATAAGATCAACCCGGGTGCCGGTCCACTTGAGTTCGCCTGATGCGGAATCACGGCCCTCGAACTCTTCTTTGTCTTTATCTGCCGCCTCCCAGGTTGTGTTCATATCAAGGAGGTTCACGAAGAAATCGTTTGTGAGCGTCTCCGGGTTCTTGGTGAAGACTCCGTGCTGAGACTGCCCGTAATTGGCATTCAACACGCGCATACCGCCAATCAGAACCGTCATTTCAGGAGCAGTCAGGGTCAACAGCTGGGCCCGGTCAATCAACAGTTCCTCTGCCGGTACTGCATATTTCTTTTTAAGGTAGTTGCGGAAGCCATCTGCAACCGGTTCAAGTACCTCGAAGGCATATACGTCAGTCTGTTCCTGTTCTGCATCCGTGCGTCCTGGATAAAAAGGAACAGTTACGCTGTGGCCGGCCTTCTTTGCAGCCTGTTCTACAGCAGCATTGCCCCCTAAGATGATCAAGTCGGCCAGTGAAACCTTCTTCTGGCCTGCCTGGGCGCTGTTGAACTCATCCTGGATTTTTCCCAGGGTTTCAAGCACTTTACTCAGGTGAGCAGGCTGGTTGACTTCCCATTCTTTTTGCGGCTCAAGGCGGATGCGCGCCCCGTTTGCCCCGCCGCGTTTGTCGGAGCCCCGGAAGGTAGATGCCGAAGACCAGGCCGTGTAGACCAGTTCAGAAATTGAAAGGCCGTAATCCATAATCTTTTTTTTCAGTTCTGCGATATCTTTTTCATCAATCACTTCATGATCCGCTGCGGGCACCGGATCCTGCCAGATCAGTTCCTCTTCGGGAACTTCCGGACCGAGATAGCGCGAGCGCGGGCCCATGTCACGGTGAGTCAGTTTGAACCAGGCCCGGGCGAAGGCATCTTCAAATTCCTTCGGATTCTCGTGGAACCGCTTTGCAATCTTTTTATAGATTGGGTCCATCTTCAAAGAGAGATCCGCTGTGGTCATCATCGGGGCATGCCTTATGTCGGGGTCTTCTGCATCCGGCACGGTATTTGCTGCCTCCGGATCTGAAGGGTGCCATTGCCAGGCGCCTGCCGGGCTCTTTTCTAGGTTCCAATCATATTTAAACAGGGTGTCAAAATAGCTGTTGTCCCATTTTGTCGGGGTCGATGTCCAGGCGCCTTCAATGCCGCTGGTGATGGTGTCGCGGCCTTTGCCGCTGCCGTAACTACTCTTCCAACCGAGTCCCTGTTCCTCGATGCTGGCACCCTCGGGCTCCGGACCGAGGTGAGAATCTTCGGCGGCCCCGTGGCATTTGCCGAAGGTGTGCCCCCCGGCAATCAGTGCCACTGTCTCTTCGTCGTTCATGGCCATCCGATCAAAGACCTCTCTGATATCATGGCCTGAACCGACGGCATTCGGCTCACCGTTCGGGCCTTCCGGATTTACATAAATAAGGCCCATCTGCACGGCGGCGAGAGGGTTTTCGAGATCCCGGTCGCCGGAGTAGCGTTCGTCGCCAAGCCATTCGCTCTCGGGCCCCCAGTAAGTGTCCTCTTCCGGCTCCCACACGTCTTCGCGGCCGCCGCCGAAACCAAAGGTCTTAAAGCCCATCGACTCGAAAGCGCAGTTACCGGCCAAGATCATCAGGTCTGCCCAGGAAAGCTTGTTGCCGTATTTTTGTTTGATCGGCCATAATAAACGGCGGGCCTTGTCCAAGTTGGCATTGTCCGGCCAGCTGTTGAGGGGCGCTAAGCGCTGGGCCCCCGTCCCGCCGCCGCCGCGGCCGTCGCCTTTACGGTAGGTGCCCGCGCTGTGCCAGGCCATCCGAATAAAAAGGCCTCCGTAGTGACCGTAATCGGCAGGCCACCAATTTTGCGAGTCGGTCATCAAGTCATATAAGTCTTTTTTAACGTCTTCTAAATTGAGCTTTTTAAATTCTTCAGCATAGTTGAATTCTTTGCCCAAGGGGTTAATCAACTCTGAGTTTTGATGTAGAATTTTCAAGTTTAACTGTCTGGGCCACCAATCTCCAACAGAAGGTCCTCCTATTGCCGTAGGGGTTGACGGCTTTCCCGGCTTTCCCGTTACCGGGCATTTGTTTCCTTCGCTCATTAATTTTGCTCCTTTCGGTTAATGTGATTTATATTTAGAAGGCACTTTGGACAAAAGCCTTTAAAATATACGTTTTTATCGCTAATTTTGAAACCGGCTAATTCTTCAGCTGCTATTGAGTTAAGATCCATTTTAAAATTGGAGATGGTCCCACATTTTTCGCATTTAAAATGCCCGTGGTTATCGGTGATTATGTCGTAGCGGGTTTCCTTGTCTTCTATAGATAGCATCCTTACCAGACCGGCTTCAGCAAATAAGTTTAAGGTGTTATAAATAGTGGCTTTCGACAAAGTGGGAATTTCATCTTGCAGGTCTTTGAAGATCTGATCTGCTGCAGGATGGCACTGGTTTTTAATCAAATACTCCAAGACTTTGATTCTCTGATGAGAGGGACGGATACTTCTTCTAGTTAATTGGGTTGATAGATCTTGAGATAAAAGGTTCATATTTGCCCCTGCTCTCCACTATTTATAATCAGTCAATCTTTGTAACGAGTAGTAATTGCATTCTATTATAAATAGTTGTAATTGTCAATATAGAAGCACTCGTTTAAAATCTTAAAGAAAGAGGATCATGCAAATTAACATCCACCGGATGCCACGTATATGAGCAACAACAGAAGCAAAAGGGGCAGCATGCAGCCGCATGAGGTGATGGAGCAACCGGAATGATGCATGGTGAAGCCCGTGCTAAACTTTGTTTTGCCTTCTTTCCAGAACCCCCGGTTCCCGCAGTTTTCACAGGTGACGGCATCTTCAGGGATATAGGCATTGCATTTCGGGCACCTTACTTCCAGGGTGATCCGGTCGTTATCAGGGCTGTCTTCTGAAGGATCATATATTACAGGAGAGGTTTCATCAACCAGGGATGACTGGCAGTGCTTGCATACCTGGGCATTGCCTTCGATGGTTTGATCGCAGTACGGGCAATTTTTGTATTCTTTATAGGCCAAACTGCTGCCCTCCTGGCAGTGGTTGTAACAACCCTTTTCCTGTAATCATCAAAGAGCTGATTTTT
>SKPU01000253.1 GCA_007119335.1 Syntrophomonadaceae bacterium | reverse complement strand
TTAAGTGGTGGAATGCGCCAACGAGCCATGATTGCGATGGCCCTTTCCTGTAATCCTAAACTGCTTATTGCCGATGAGCCGACCACGGCACTTGACGTTACTATTCAGGCCCAAATTCTTGAATTGATGAGGGATATAAAAGAAAGGATTAACACTTCGATTATTTTTATCACCCATGATCTTGGGGTGATTGCCGAAATGGCCCAGCACGTTGTAGTCATGTATTCAGGTAAGATCGTCGAAGATGCAGATGTTGAATCTTTGTTTAATGATCCTCTGCACCCCTATACTGCAGGGCTGATTAATTCTAAACCGAAGATTGAAGAAGAAAAAGAACTGCTTGACTTTATCCCGGGAAATGTCCCCAATCCACAGGATATGCCGGCAGGATGCGCTTTTCATCCTCGCTGTTCAGAAGTCATGGATATTTGCCGTCGGGAAATGCCTGATCTGCTGGAACCTAAGCCTAACCGGCAGGTTAGATGCTGGCTTTATCAGAAGCAGGAAGCAGAAGGTGTGAAGTAAATGGCAACCCCGAATTTGATCATAGAAGTAGAAGGTTTAAAAAAGCATTTTCCGATCAGGGCAGGAGTTTTTTCAAGAATAACCGGTTATGTTAAGGCTGTGGATGGCATCGATTTACGTATACATTCCAGGGAGGCCTACGGGCTGGTCGGTGAATCAGGCTGCGGTAAATCTACTGCCGGTATGACTATTTTAAGAATGCTCAATCCTACCGGAGGCAAAGTGCTTTATAAAGGCAGGGATGTGCTGGCTGTTGGCAAAGAAGAACTGCGCAACCTGCGTAAAGAAATGCAGATTATTTTTCAGGATCCCTATAGTTCACTTAACCCACGAATGAGCATCGGGGAAGCGATTGGCGAGCCCTTGGAAGTGCATGGGATTGCCCGGGCCCAGGAACGCCGCGATCGGGTTATGTCAGTTTTAAGAGAATGCGGCCTTGACAGTCACCATTATCGCCGCTATCCCCACGAGTTTTCAGGCGGACAGCGTCAGAGGGTAGGGATCGCCCGGGCCTTAATTCTTGAACCTGAATTTATAGTTGCTGATGAACCAATTTCAGCTTTAGATGTTTCCATCCAGTCGCAGATAGTAAACCTGCTCGAAAGTCTGCAGGATAAGTTCGGTTTGACATTTTTGTTTATTTCTCACGATTTAAGCGTGGTTAAACACATGGCTGACCGGGTCGGGGTAATGTATTTGGGCAAAATTGTCGAAGAAGCTCCTAAAAAAGAATTTTACAGTTCCCCGCTGCATCCATATTCACAGGCGCTACTTTCAGCGGTGCCAACTATACAGACGGGGCCCAAGAAAGAACGGGTTATTCTTAAAGGAGATGTGCCCAGTCCGTCTAACCCGCCTTCGGGCTGCACTTTCCATACCCGCTGTCCTTTAGCCGAGGAGATCTGCTTTGTAGAAATTCCGGCTCTGAAAAAAGTCGGGCCTGACCATCTCGTGTCTTGTCACTTGGTAAAAGAGAAGTAATCGCGTTTCAGCCATTGATCAACCAATATATTTAACTGAAAACGGTAAAACCCAAAGGGGGTTACTTGATTGGCTATTGCTCCGGAAAAAATTTTAAGCGACCTGATTCGTATCGACAGTTCTAATCCACCGGGAAACGAAACTGCTGTTGCCTTGTATTTAAAAGAACTATTTGAAGAGGCCGGAGTCCAGGGTGAAATAATCGAACCGGAAGAAGGACGGGGCAGCTTTATCGTTCGGCTTGGTTCCGACCCTGGTTCTAATTCCGGGTCAAAAAGACTTCTTTATTTGTCACACGCTGATGTTGTCCCTGTCGGAGAGGGCTGGGATTTTGAACCTTTTTCCGGTAAAATCGACAATGAGGTGATTTGCGGGCGGGGCGCCCTTGATTGTAAAGATTTAATGGCTGCCCAGGTTTCAGCTGCCCTGCAGCTTATTGATGAGAAGGTCCCTCTGAAGGGTGAGTTGATTATAGCGGCAACTGCAGACGAAGAAAAAGGTGGACTGCTGGGTGTCGGGTATTTGCTCGAAAAACACTCTGCAAAAATTGAAGCTGATTATGTGGTAAACGAAGGGGCAGACCACCCGATTAAGCTAAACGGTAAGATGATTTATTTTCTGCAAGTTGATGAAAAAGGGACTGCCTGGTGTACCTTGAAGGCGCACGGGACTGCCGGGCATGGCGCTCTTCCCGGATTAGCCGACAATGCAGTAGTAAAAATGTCCCGGGCCGTCAGCCGCCTCAATAATTACCGGTCGGAAGTGATTCTGATCCCGGAGGTAGAAAAATTGCTCAGGAAACTGGCTGAGCTTTGTGGAATTCCTGTTCAATCACTAGGTCCGAATGAAGTAGACAATTTGCTTGAAGAAATGCCTTTAGAAATTGCCTTCCTTGAATCTTTACGCTCGATGACACGCATGACGGTATCCCCGAATACGATCAGGGGTGGAAGCAAGACAAACATTGTCCCCGATTACTGCGAAGCTGATGTCGATATCAGGATTATGCCCGGGCAGGACCTTGCATACGTGGAGAAAGAACTGCGCCTGATTATTAACAAAGACATCGAAATAGAATTTAATGAGTACCGCACCTCGACTTTTTCTAACGCAGAAGATCCTTTTTACCGCTTAATGCAGGATATTACTCTTGAACAGGTCTGCGATGACGCTATCTGCCTGCCGGTAGTTTCAGCCGGATCAACGGATTCTAAGTTTTTAAGAAGCTCCGGTCTTCCTTCATACGGGATAGGTCACATGGCTCCTGGTTTTGATGAGCAGAGCAGAAAAACCATTCACGGCAGAAATGAACGTACTGACCTGGCCAGCTTGCAATTGAAAACCGCTTTTCTCAAACAACTGGCCTGTCGTTATCTAAGCTAACCGCTTAATTGCTTCGGGGAGGTTTAGTGTATATTAAAGCAAACTGTGCTTTTCCTGTATTCCCGAAATGTGAATTTTGGCGCCTAGTTTCGAAAAATAGATGGAGTGCAACCCCTAATTGACACTTAGCATAGGTTCAATAGATATTAATCCGGGTCTTGCCCTGGCTCCGATGGCTGGTATAACCGACCATCCTTTTCGTTTGCTGGCCAGGGAACAGGGCTGCCCCCTTCTATATTCTGAAATGATCAGCGCCAAGGGACTTATCTATAATCCGGGCCGTCAAAAATATC
>SKPU01000115.1 GCA_007119335.1 Syntrophomonadaceae bacterium | reverse complement strand
TGATCACGGCTGCATCAGACGGAGCTATCGCGGCAACCGCGGCAGCCCAATTTATCTTTGGCTGAGGAAGAGTTTATCATGATTATCGAATACTGGGAAATTTTACTCAGGCTGTTCCTGGCCATTATATTAGGCGGCATGATTGGATTTGAACGCGAACGCCTTAATCGGCCGGCCGGCTTTCGGACTCATATCCTGGTTTGTGCCGGGTCCGCCTTGATCATGATGGTTTCTGCTTATGGTTTTAGCGGTCAGATCGGTGAAGGTTTTGAAGTGGATCCCGGGCGAATTGCGGCCGGGGTGGTGACCGGGATTGGCTTTATAGGGGCCGGTACAATTTTGCAGCAGCGGGGCAGTATTCGCGGTCTTACCACTGCTGCTACGATCTGGGTGGTTTCCGGAGTCGGCCTGGCGGTCGGGGTCGGTTTTTACCTGGGTGCAATAATTACTACTTTTTTTGTTTTGGGTAGTCTGCTATTGCTGCGCAATTTTGAGAAAAAATTCAAGGCTCGTAAAAGGGAGAAAAACCTGCAGATTGTGGCCATAGATCAACCCGGACTGCTCGGTCGGATTGCTAATGTTCTCGGTGAGCTGAGGATTAATATCCGTAGAAGTGAACTGGGCGATCCAGTCCGGGACGAAGAAACCGGTGAAGAGCAGATTACTATTGAATTTATGATTGAAGTGCCGTACGATCTTGATCTAAAAGAGTTGTTTAGAAGGCTTTATAACCTTGAAAACATTATCGAAGTGCAGTGGCAGGAGGAAGTGGTGGAAAAAGATGGCCTTTCCCTTGGTAAACTCTGATATAAGCTATGGGAGCTATCCGAATGGCGCTTTTAAAAAACACCCCCTGGACTGACCCGGGCCAGATAAATCAGGTCAGGTCAAGTCGAATCGGATCAGTCGAGATCAGATTGATGCGATTATTTAAGAAATACAGCGCAAAAGCTACTAAATAAGCTAAAATGCTCTCACAGTAACCCAAGAAGACAGATCAAGCTTTTCGCAGCACTTGCTCCTTTTACCCAAAAAAGATAATATTAAGAGGAAGGTCAGAGAAGGTCAGACTTGAAAAGTCAGGCCTGTTTAGATGGGAAGGGCAAGGATACTATGCCGAACCTGACAGACTATATAGAGGAATATTTAAAAAAGCTGTTGGCTTTAAGTACAGAGTCCTATATCGAGGTTCAGCGCCGTGAATTGGCCAATAAATTTACCTGTGTTCCTTCTCAAATCAACTATGTGCTGGAAAGGCGCTTTTCGCTGGAACGAGGGTACCTGGTAGAAAGCAGACGCGGAGGTGGTGGATGTATCCGCATTTACCGGGTGGAACCCGGGCTGGGTAAACCGTGGCGTGATGTGATAAGCCGTCTCAACGGAGGGGAGTTTGATCCTGACAAGGTCAGGCAGTTATTGAAAAGAATGCATGAAGAAAGGATCATTTCGACCAGGGAAGCCCGTCTGCTGGAGTCTCTGGTTCGCAACGGAGTTTTTGATGCGTATGGGATTAGCAGGACGCAGGCCAGGAAACTGCAGCGAGAGCTGTTCAGCACAGCGCTGGAAGAATTGCTGAAAGTGGGTTATTAATCTACAGGTGGGGAGTGTTTGTAGGATGCTTTGCCAGGAATGTCAAGCCAATGAAGCAAATATACAAATCATTAAGAGTGCTGATGGCAAGCAAACTGAAGAGTTTTTATGCGATCAGTGTGCCAGGCAAAAAGAGGAGCTTGATTTTTCGTTCGAGCCTCAGTTTTCACTGCACAAGCTGTTTTCGAGCATGTTAAACCAGAATTTGCTGGGCAGTCGCGAATCGATGCATGCCGCAAAAACTCAGTGCTCAGCCTGCGGATTATCTTTTGCCCAGTTTAGCCAGATTGGTAGGCTTGGCTGCAAGGAATGTTACAACGCGTTTGATGCAAGTTTAAAACCGCTTCTGCGGCGCATTCATGCCAGCTCAACACATACCGGTAAAATACCGGTCCGAGCCCAGCGCAGGGTAAAATATATACGTGAATTAGATCAGTTAAAAGAAGAATTACAGGTAAAAGTTCAAAAAGAAGAGTTTGAGGAAGCGGCCCAATTACGTGACAGAATCAGGGCTATGGAAAAAAGTCTGCAGGAAGAAGATTCCCGAGGGACAGGCCATCATCAAAGCAGAACCGATCATGACAGTTAAAGAGGGGATCAACAGTGAAACAAGAACAATATAGCCTGAGCCGCTGGATGGAAGGCGGCGGGCCGGAAGCGGAAATAGTGATTAGTTCCCGGGTGCGCGCAGCCCGGAATATTGAAGGCAGCCAGTTTTCTTGCCTCGCTTCAGAACAGGAAAGCGGAGCAGTCCTGGACAAAGTTAGCAGTGTTACAGGAGGCAGCGATAAATTTAAAGATTTCAAGTTTCTGCAGATAAAAGAAATATCTGATTTGCAGAAGCAGACTTTGGTTGAAAAGCATCTGATTAGCCCTTTTCTCGCCTATGAGTCAAGTAACGGGGCGATGCTGATGCGCCGGGACGAAGGTGTGGTAATTATGGTTAATGAAGAAGATCACCTGCGCATCCAGACCATATTACCGGGCCTGAGGCTGGAAGAAGCCTGGCAGGAAACTGAAAAATATGACGATCTTTTAGAAAGCGAACTAAACTATGTTTTTGATGAGCGTTACGGTTACCTGACAGCATGCCCGACTAATGTCGGAACAGGCTTACGGGCCTCGGTTATGCTTCACCTGCCCGCTTTAATTATGACCAGGCAGATTAACCGCTTGTTAGGCGCTCTATCCCAGGTTGGTCTTACCGTGCGCGGGTTATACGGTGAAGGAACTGAAGTTATTGGCAATCTGCTACAGGTTTCCAACCAGGTCACCCTGGGGCATAGCGAGAAAGAAATCGTCAGTAACCTGGGCAGCGTAATTTGCCAGGTCATTGAGCAGGAACAGAGTGCCCGGCAGGGTTTGCTTGACAAGAAGCGCGCGGAACTGACTGATAAGGCCTGGAGAGCGCTTGGGGCATTAAAATATTCGCAGATTATGAGTTCTCAGGAAGCTATAGAATTAATCTCTGATTTGCGTCTTGGTTACGACTTAGGTCTCATTAATGACCAGGTGGACCATAAATTACTGAATGAACTTTTAGTCCTGATTCGACCCGGCTGCCTGCAGCTGTTAGCGGGCAGAGAGTTGGATCATTATGAACGAAACC
>SKPU01000121.1 GCA_007119335.1 Syntrophomonadaceae bacterium | reverse complement strand
TAGCCGGTTATTTTGGCGTGCCGATCGGCCTGGTCTCCGGTGACGATGCGGTCTGCAGTGAAGCACAGGAGCTGTTCGGTGATTCAGGAAAGCTGGCTGCTGTAAAAAAGAACCTTGCCCACCGCGCTGCTGAATCTTTAAGTCCCCTGCAAGCAGGGCGGCTGATCCGGGAGCAGGCCCGCCAGGCAGTCTCAGCAAAGGAGTCAGTAAAACCCCTCACCCTAAAATCGCCGGCAACCTTAGAAATAACTTTCCTGAACCGGGGGATGGCCGAAGAAGCTGCCCTGATGCCCGGCGCGGAAATAGTTTCCGGCAGCACAGTTAAGTTTACTCACCATGATACCCGTGAAGTGATAGCGGGCCTGGAAGTAATGGTCACCATGGCGATGTCCATTCCTTCAGATATATAAGTTTCAGAAGCTCTCCCTGCCAGGATCCATGCCCGTTATTATTCAGCCGTGTAGCTTTTTGATATTCATTAATGAACTGCTCTCTCGACCTACTATTTGCTCTCATAATTTATCTATTTTTAGGTATCGGCGCACGTCTACATTATTGCCGGATGATGTGTTATCATATAAATTGCCTGTGATATAAGAAAAAAAATATCAAAAACTTGATCAAAGAATTTATTTTAAGGAGGGTTCCGTTATGCAATTAACTGAACAACTATACTGGTATCCATGGCAAGGTAGGGCTAACAATTGTAACACCATTGTATTGAAAGGCGAAAAGACCATTCTATTTGACCCCGGACACATCAAAAATGAATTAGGTGAAAACTGCCTGGAAATGCTGACCGGCCAGATGGCTGATGATGGTATTAGCATTAAAGAGGTTGATCTGATCCTTTGTACCCACGGTCATCCCGACCACATTGAATCGGCTGGCGTTATTCGAGATGAGAGTGGCGCCCGCTTAGGGCTGCACAAAGAAGATCAGTTTTTTGTTGATATGATCATGGAGCATTTTAACAAACAGACGGGCCAGCAAAGTTCTTCCCTGGTTCCGGACTTTTACCTCGATGAGGGCGAGTTCGATACAGGCTCTGCAAGCAATCAAAGTGACCGGATTAAAGTCTTACACACCCCCGGCCACTCGCCGGGTTGCGTCTGTTTTTACCTGCCTGAACAAAAAGCCTTGATCAGCGGAGACACTGTTTTTGAAGGCAGTATCGGCCGGGCTGATCTGCCCGGCGGCAGGATGGAAACCCTTGGTCAGAGCGTAGAGAAACTGTCCCGTTTAGAAAACGTGGAGCTGTTTCTGCCCGGCCACATGGGCTATATTTCCGGTGCGGCCAGGGTTAAGGAAAACCTCGATAAGATTAAAAACTTTTTCTTTTAAGAAAATTATCGTCTCAAACCCTGGAACTACTCCTTTTAAAGAAGGATTAACTATTATTATAGCGAATTATTATACAAATAGGTAATGTTGGAGAAGAATCACTGATAATAGGATTTCAAAAGGAGAACATATCAATGAATTATCACGATCATCAACGGTTGAAAAGTATGTTTGAACGCTACAAGGGAAATCCAATTCTGACTCCGGATCGATGGCCCTACCCAGCCAATGCCACCTTTAATCCCGGTGTGGTCAGACATAATGGTGAAACACTACTGCTGGTGCGGGTTGAAGATATGCGCGGGTTTTCACACTTCACCTTTGCCCGCAGCAAGGATGGCAAGACCAACTGGATGATTGATGATCACCCGACTCTTCTACCTGACGCAGATCTGAACGAAGAAAAATGGGGCATTGAAGACCCCCGGATTGTCTGGCTCGAAGACCTTCAGCAATTTGCGGTTACCTATGTCTCCTTTTCCAAAGACGGTCCCGTTGTCTCCCTGGCCCTTTCTGAAGATCTGCATAAATTTGATCGTCGGGGAGCGATGCTTCCGCCGGAGGATAAAGATGTTTCGCTTTTTCCACGCCTTATTAATGGCAAATATACGATGATTCACCGCCCGATTATCCGCGGGGAGGCCCACATTTGGATTGCCTGCTCCCCGGATCTGATTCACTGGGGAGATCATCAGGTTCTCTTGCCTGTGCGCCCCGGTTGGTGGGACAGCACCCGGGTCGGACTCGGTCCCCCACCCATCGAAACTGCTGAAGGATGGCTGATCATATACCACGGAGTGCGGCAAACTGCATCGGGCAGCCTTTACCGGGTCGGCTTGGCCCTGCTTGATCTCGAGAATCCCCGTATAATCAGAAATCGATCCGATCAATGGGTTTTCGGGCCGTACGAAAGTTATGAAAGGATTGGCGACGTTCCGGGGGTAACCTTTCCCACCGGAACAGTCTATGATTCTGAAACAGATCAATTGATCATGTATTATGGCGCCGCCGACTCAACTGTTTGCCTGGCTACTGCCCGGCTGCAGAATTTAGTCGATCATCTCCTGAATTCTAAAATTTAAGGGTTTGCAAAGATCAAGTAACTAGAAAGGGCAGAAGGAGGAGAGTTTCAGTTAAAAGCATGAAAATTGCAATGCTCGCTCCTATATCATGGCGCACCCCACCCCGGCACTACGGCCCCTGGGAGTGGGTGGTAAGTATGCTCACTGAAGGGTTAACCCGGCGGGGGATCGATGTTACACTCTACGCAACAGCTGATTCTCTAACCAGCGCCCGTCTGCGTTCCGTAGCTCCGCGCCCTTGCTCGGAAGATGAGGAACTTGATCCGAAGGTCTGGGAGTGTCTGCACATCTCTGCTGTTTTTGAAGAAGCAGCAGAGTTTGACCTGATTCATAACAACTTTGACTTTTTGCCGCTAAGCTATTCCGGCCTGATCAACACCCCCATCGTGACCACTATTCATGGTTTTTCGTCACCGCGAATTTTACCCGTCTACCGCAAGTATAACGGGCGGGCCCATTATGTGGCGATCAGCTCCTCGGACCGCAGCCCGGAACTCGACTATGCGGCTACTATCCATCACGGTATCCCCATTGAAAATTACCCTTTCCGGCAGATCCCTGAAGATTACCTGCTTTTCTTCGGGCGTATTCACCACGAAAAAGGGGTTTATGAATCAATTCGCCTGGCCAAGCAGGTCGGCCTGCCCCTGGTGATCGCGGGGATTATTCAGGATCAAAACTACTTTGACCGTTACGTGGCCCCCTATATAGACGGGGAAAATGTCCGCTATGTCGGTCCGGTCATGGCAGAAGCGAAGGCAGAAATCCTCGGTAAATCCCGGGCCCTGCTGCACCTGATCAATT
>SKPU01000031.1 GCA_007119335.1 Syntrophomonadaceae bacterium | reverse complement strand
GTTATGCGGGCCGTGGTGGTCTGGGCGCAGTAATGGGCAGCAAAGGCTTAAAGGGGATTGTCTTAGATGATAAAGATTCTCCCGGAGTTAAGCCTGCTGATGAAGAATTGCTCAAAACCGGGCAAAAAAAATTGGCTGATGCCATACTTTCCCACGATGTAACCAAGAAAGGCGGTGGGCTAAACAGCTTTGGCACCGCGGTATTGATTAATATCCTAAACGAAGCCGGCGGACTGCCCACCAACAACTTCCGGTCCGGTGAATTTGAAGGAGCAAGCAAAATCAGCGGCGAAGCGCTGGCGGAAGCAGCTGAAAAGCGGGGCGGGGCCGGAACTATGGGTCACCGCTGTCACCCGGGCTGTATCATTAACTGTTCCACCGTTTACGCCAATCCGGACGGCACCGAACATGTTTCCAGCGTTGAATATGAGTCACTCTGGTCTTTAGGCGCTAACTGCGGTATTGATAACCTCGATCAGGTAGCCGAACTGATCTGGCTCTGTAATGACCTGGGCCTGGATACAATTGAAGCCGGCTGCACTATTGGGGTAGCCATGGAAGCCGGCCTGGCTGAATTTGGCGACGGGGAAGCAGCGATTAAGATGCTTCATGAAGTCAGGGATGGCAGCCCGCTGGGCCATATCCTCGGCCAGGGAGCTCATTTCACAGGGGAAGCTTATGGAGTAACCCGGGTTCCGACCGTCAAGCGGCAGGGCATGCCGGCTTACGAGCCGCGCGCAGTGAAGGGGATAGGCGTAACCTATGCCACCTCAACCATGGGCGCCGATCACACTGCCGGTTACACAGTTGCGCCTGAGATTATGTCTGTCGGTGGAACCGCTGATCCGCTTTCAAAAAAGGATAAAGTCAGCCTTTCCAAGGCCTTCCAGGACACCACCGCATTCCTTGATGCAGCCGGTTACTGTATATTTATCGCTTTCCCCATTCTTGATATCGAAAGCGGTTTTGAAGGCGTCATTGAAACAGTTAACGGGATGATTGGCACCAAGTACGACAGTGATGATGTGATCAGGATCGGAGATGAAGTCCTGCGCATCGAAAGAGATTTCAATGCCAGGGCCGGTATCGGCAAAGAAGGAGACCGGATGCCTGAATTCATGAAATACGAAAAACTGCCTCCCCATAACCACGTCTGGGATATCACCGACAAAGAACTGGATTCGTTCTGGGATTAATCATGGAAGTGACAGTTGCTTTATATGCTACCCTGATTCGCAAAAACCCGGAGGGGACCGGTAACCAGCCCTTTAAGGTTGAACTGCCTGAAGGAGCGACTGTAAAAGACCTGATAGAACACCTTGGTATCGAAGAAAGTGAAGCAAAGACGGTATTTATCAGGCATAAAAGCCAGGCGGAAGATTATCGCCTGCAGGATGGAGAGCGGGTGGCCATTTTCCCTCCGGTAGGCGGAGGCTAAACAAAACAAATTACCTTGCAATGCGGGACAAGTTCCCGCATTGTTTTTTTATGGGAAAACCAGCTAGCTGCAAACCCAACCGGTACCGGTGCTAACCATTACGCTTGCAGCTAGCTTGTTAATAAAGGGCTCGCATAATTGCGTGAACTTTTTAATATCGTAAAA
This sequence comes from Syntrophomonadaceae bacterium, assembly GCA_007119335.1. Lineage (GTDB taxonomy): Bacteria > Bacillota > Dethiobacteria > DTU022 > DTU022 > B1SED10-74M. The sequence continues at coordinate 1,694 of SKPU01000031.1, read as the reverse complement.
GCAGGCCTTGCTATAGACAGCTGACAAGTAAATATGTTATTGTCTTAAACGGTAGGTATACCTACAGGTTCCGGTGGGAGGAACGATGAGTAAAATTGAATTGATTATTGAACTTTTAAGTGAATATGAAAACAAACAGAAACAATACCAGAAGCAGCTTAAGGATGAGAGCTGGCCTGTTACGGCTCCGCAGGTAGGGGTTCTGAGAGTGATCAGGAGAAACCCGGGAATCAGTATATCAGGGCTGGCCCAAAAAATGAGTATCCATATTACCACTGCAGAAGGGTATGCTCTGCGTCTTTCCCGGATGGGCTATATTGTAATAAAAGATTCAGCAAAAGGCTATAAGAAAAAGCATCTTAACGTGACAGAAAGCGGTATGGACATAGTAGAGAGAATTCCTCTGGGTTTTAAGTCTCTGCTGGTGGACAACCTGATGCACAAAGCTGATCAAGAAGAAATAGATCTTATTATAAACGGACTGCGGATCATGCTTAAACATATGGAGGATAATTTGAATGCAAAATGACCCTGACCTTATGGGCAAAGAAAGTATAACCAAACTGCTCTTTCGTTTTTCACTGCCGGGCACAGTTGGCATGGTCGTGGCGGCAACTTATAACATTGTTGACACTATTTTTATTGGCAGGCTGGGCAGCGAAGCTATAGCCGCTTTATCGATCGCTTTTCCAATTCAGATGATTCTTGGGGCGATCGGAGTGGGAGTAGGAGTAGGGGCGGCCTCCCTGATATCGCGCTCCCTGGGTGCCGGCAATGACCGCGATGCTGAAAAAGCGGTCGGCCAGGTGATCAGCCTGGCTTTAATCTTCGGAGCGCTCATCGCTTTGGCCAGTATGTTTTACCTGCGTTCCCTGCTGGTCGTTTTCGGAGCTTCGTCAAATATCCTGGAGCTTACCCTGGAATATACATCGGTTATTACCGCCTGGTCGGTGGTATTTTTCTTGATCATGAGCTTAAACAATGTTGTGCGGGCAGAGGGGAGCCCCCTTTTTTCAATGAAAATCATGATCGGTTCATCACTATTAAATATTGCCCTTGATCCGATCTTTATTTTTAGCCTGGACATTGGGATCCAGGGCGCCGCTGTAGCCACGGTGCTGGCCAAAAGTACGGGAGCCTTTATCTTGCTGTTTCACTTTATAAGCGGCAGGAGCAATGTTCTTTTGTACCCCAAAAACATGAGGCTTGATTTTAATATAATCAAAAATATTTCTAAGATAGGCTTTCCGAGCATGGTCCGCCTTTTATCGAAGAACCTCTCTCTAACCATTACGAATATCATATTAGCTGGCTACGGGCATATTCCCATAGCTGCCATGGGCCTGTTCTTTAGAATGCAAATGCTGCTCATTATGCCGGTAATAGGGTTTTCACAGGGCCTGCTGCCGGTGATCGGTTATAACTACGGGGCCCAAAAAAAAGAACGCATCCGCGAAGCGGTGGTCAAGGGCTTCTCGATCAGCACCGCCTTTATTACAATCCTGGCGCTAATTGTTTACATTAGCCCGTCCACATTCTTAAACTTTTTTACCTCTGATCCCGAACTGATTGCAATGGGCAACTACTCTATGCGGATCATGATGCTGATGCTGCCCCTGATCGGAGTCCAGATTGTTTCAACCATATTTTTCCAGGCCATCGGCAAAGGAGTACCTTCGCTGATTTTATCCCTG
>SKPU01000252.1 GCA_007119335.1 Syntrophomonadaceae bacterium | reverse complement strand
TGGTTACCGGGTTTCGGTGAAGAACTACCGGGGCCTCAATTTTAAATATAAGCTTACGCCGCAATTCGCAGGCTCCGCTTTAGAGATCGACATCAGCTTGTTCCGCAGAGAAAATGATCATGCCTGGTGCCCGCAGATCTACTGCATGCCCTATCCCTATTCGAAGCGCAGGCCGATCTACTACCTTTACGGCTTTCCGCGCCGGATCATCCAGGAAATTTTTATCAGGAAAAACAAAGTAATTGTCAACAACTGGCCCTGGTCGCTCAGTTACAAGGTCTACCTGGTCTGGGTGCCCAGCCGGTTTTATGAAGAAACCACCCTCTTCTACGATCACTTCCCCGTCCCGAAGGATTACGAAGCTTACTTGAGTTTTCGCTACGGAACCTGGAAAATCCCTCAAAAAGACTGGTTCTTCATCAATGATGACGGAGCGATCAGGCATGTCAGCCCCGAGATGGTGGTCGGGACTATCAACCGCTAAAGCTGAACTGTACTATTCAGCTCTTTCAAAAAAATATCAAAAAAACAAGGATTTTTGAATACTTGAAGAGAAGCAATTAATTTCAAGAAAACTGATCAAAGGGTTTTCGGGCTTAGTTTGCTTGTCTGCTTTTTACCTGAAGACAAAAAGGAGCGTACTGGATGAAAAAAGTCTACCTGGCCATGAGTGCTGACATAATTCACCACGGTCATATAAACGTTATCGATGAGGCAAGAAAGTTAGGAGAAGAAACGGTGGGCATTTTAACCGACCAGGTAATCGCCACTTACAAGCGGTTCCCGGTCATTGAATTCGAGCAGCGCAAAAAGATTGTCGAAAACTTAAAAGGGGTCTCTGCGGTAATCCCCCAGGATACCCTCGATTACGTGCCTAACCTGCTCAAACTGAAACCCGATTACGTAGTGCACGGAGATGACTGGAAAACGGGCATCCAAAAAGAAATCCGCGAGAAAGTGATCGAAACCCTAAAAGAATGGGGCGGTGAGCTGGTCGAAGTGGAATACACCAAGGGCGTGTCGGTGAGCAGGCTGGACCAGACCCTGCAGGAAATCGGCACCACCCCCCAGATCAGGATCAGCCGCCTGCGTAAACTGCTCGAGGTGAAACCGATATTGCGTTTCATGGAAGCCCATAACGGGCTGACCGGCCTGATCGTTGAGAAACTGCGCATCAGCCAGGGCGATATAGTGAAGCAATTTGACGGGATGTGGGTCAGCAGCCTGTGTGATTCGACCGTGAAAGGCAAGCCCGATATCGAGCTGGTGGATAACAGCTCCCGCTTAAATACGATTAACGATATTTTAGAGGTCACCACCAAGCCGATTATCATGGATGGTGATACCGGGGGGCACGTGGAACACTTCGCTTACCTGGTCAAAAGCCTGGAAAGACTCGGAGTTTCGGCGGTGATCATCGAAGATAAGGTCGGTTTAAAGAAAAACTCCCTCTTTGGAACCGATGCGGAGCAGGAACAGGACAGCATCGAACATTTTTCGTCAAAGATATCCCGGGGCAAACAGGCCCAGGTTACCGAAGATTTTATGATCATCGCCCGGGTCGAAAGCCTGATCCTGAAAGCGGGCCTGGAGGATGCCTTGAAACGGGCTAAAGCCTATATCGAAGCCGGCGCGGACGGGATCATGATCCACAGCAAGGAAAAAGAACCGGACGAAATCTTCGAGTTTTGCCGGGAGTTCCGCAAGGTTAACAAAAAAACAGCCCTGGTCGCTGTGCCGAGCACTTACAGCCAGGTCAGGGAGAGTGAGCTGGCCGAGCTCGGGGTCGATATTGTCATTTACGCCAACCACTTACTGCGCAGCGCCTACCCGGCTATGATCGACACCGCGCAGCGTATTTTAGAAAATGAAAGGGCTTTAGAAAGCGAAGAATGCTGTATGTCGATCAAGGATATCCTCCATTTAATTCCGGGGGGCAGTTGATTAAAGCGCACCGGTGGGATGCAGGTTCTGTATAACCGGGTTATAGATGCTTTCAATTAGCGAGAAGAAGTTTGACAGCAAAAGGGGTTTTTTTAAGTGATCGACTGCCGTTTCTTTTATAAGGCTTTACTGGAAAATGAAATTGATTTTTTTAGCGGGGTGCCGGACTCCCTGCTTAAAGGTATTTCAGCCTGTATTGCCGATCATGCTCCCGCCGGACGGCATATCATCGCTGCTAACGAGGGCAATGCCGTGGCCCTGGCGGCAGGCCATCACCTGGCCACCGGAAAAACCGGCCTGGTCTACCTGCAAAACTCCGGACTGGGCAACGCCGTTAACCCCCTGGTATCGCTTGCCGATCCGCTGGTTTACAAGATCCCGGTGCTTTTGTTGATCGGCTGGCGGGGGGAACCGGGGGTGCTCGATGAACCGCAGCATTTAAAACAGGGCCTGATCACCCTGCCCCTTTTGGAAGCCCTGGGCATTAACTACACTTTACTCCCGGACTCTGACCAGGAGGCTTTTGAAGCGCTTGGCAGAGCAGCTGAGCATATGCGCTCTACCGGCGAACCCTACGCCCTGGTGGCCGGAAAAGGTATTTTTGCCGACTATAAAAGGGAAGCTGCACCGGCCTCGAAGCAGGCGGAGCAACCGGGAAGCTTTGCAGGGGAGCCTGCTAAAAGATATGCCCTGCAGCGGGAAGAAGCCTTAAAATCGGTTTTGCCTGCCCTGGAGCCTGCCGACCTGCTGGTTTCCACGACGGGGAAACTTTCCAGGGAAATCTATGAATACCGGGCAGCAGCGGGGCAGGGCCATGAAAAAGACTTTTTGAACGTCGGCTCGATGGGTCATGCTTCCCAAATCGCCCTGGGGATTGCTTTAAACAAGCCAGATCGAAATGTTTACTGCCTGGACGGGGACGGGGCCGTGCTGATGCACATGGGCGCCCTGGCCATTACCGGCAGCAGCGGGGCCGGGAACTATAAGCACCTGGTTTTTAACAACGGGGCCCATGATTCGGTGGGCGGCCAGCCTACCCTCGGCTACGAGATCGACCTGGTCGGGGCCGCGAAGGCCTGCGGCTACAAGCTTGCTTTGAGGGCCGAGTCAGAAGAAGAAATAAGTGCGGAACTGGAACGGTTAAAAGCTGGCGAAGGGCCCTCATTTTTGGAGATCCGGGTCCGCCCGGGAGCGCGCAGCGACCTGGGACGTCCGAAAACCACCCCCCAGGAAAACAAAGTTCACTTCATGGAGTTTTTAAGCAGCCCGGACCGGCAGTGATCATAAGTAAACACCCGGGCAAGATGTTATAATTATTAATAGGCAGGATCAGCAGGTTAAACGAAAATACCTGGAAGGG
>SKPU01000150.1 GCA_007119335.1 Syntrophomonadaceae bacterium | reverse complement strand
TGTGATCGGAGCGGTAAATTTATTACTGGGTGAACGCGCTGCTGTCGAACAGATTCGACATAATGAGGATTCCGCTTACGTTGAAGGGATCATCAATTATGCTCCCACTCTTCAAAAAGAAATTAACGATATCCTGGAAGAGGCCGAAATCGAAACCAGTGACGAGCTAATCATTGCCCGTGAACTATATCGTAGCGGCCGCAGCGTAGCCAGGGTTAACGGCCGGGCCGTTCCTGTATCATTTCTAAAAGAAATCGGACAGTATTTAATCGATCTGCACGGTCAGCATCAGCATCAGTCCCTGCTGCGCCCGGAACAACATCTCGAACTGCTTGATTCTTTTGGCGGGGATAAGCTGTTTGCATCTCGGAACAGATTAAAAGAGTTATTCAAAGAAAGGCAAGATCTTAAAAAGGAGCTTTCAGAGTTGGGAGATGACAGCGCTGAACGCCAACGCCGGCTGGATGTTTATGATTTTCAACTTAAAGAAATCAGGGAAGCAGGGTTGGAAAGCGGAGAAGATGATGAATTAGCCAGGAGAGAAAAAGTTATGGCTAATGCTGAAAAATTGTGGGCCATTACCGCGCAAGCTTATGCTGATATTTACACCGGCCAAGAAGATAGTCCGGTTGAGGCTATAATTGACCGGTTGAACCGCTCACACAGCGCCCTGATCGAAGCAGCGCAACTTGATGAAAGCCTGGCTCCTTTACTTGAGATGTTGGCCAGCGCTTCCGCCCAGTTAGAAGAAGTTTCTCATGAACTTCGCGATTATCAGTCTAAACTGGAGTTTGACCCCGGTGAATTAACGGTTATCCAGGATCGCCTGAACCTGATCAAAAATTTAAAACGCAAATATGGTCCGACTATTGATGAAATAATTGCTTTTGCCGATCAGATTGAAGTTGAAATGGAACGGCTTAGAAACAGTGAAGAAACAGCTGAAAATCTTGAACAGAAAATCAATGATCTTGAAAAGCAGTTGTTTGAAAAAAGTATCGTTTTGCGCGATCTGCGCCGTCAAACAGCTGACTCCCTGGAGAAACATTTAGAAGAATGCCTTCAGGAACTGGCCCTTCCCAATGCTCGTTTTGAAGTCAGCATGCACGATAAGGACAGCTATTCTCCAAAAGGAATGGATCAGATCGAATTCCTGTTCAGCGCAAATCAGGGCGAAGCAGTCAAACCGCTGACCAAAATTATTTCAGGCGGAGAAGTCTCCCGGGTTATGCTTGCTCTTAAAACTATCTTGGCCCGTCAGGATCGCGTGCCCACCCTTATTTTTGATGAAGTGGACAGCGGGGTTGGAGGGAGCACTGTCCAGGCGGTTGCTGAAAAACTGGCCCAACTGTCTGCGCATCACCAGGTATTGTGCGTCACTCACAGTCCGCAAATAGCGGCCATGGCTGAATGCCACTACAGCTTATACAAAGAAACTGTTAATCAAAGGACCCTGACCCGGTCCGTAAAACTATCTGAAAAAGAGAGAAGGGAAGAGTTGGCCCGGATGCTTGACGGAGCGAGCATTGATCAAGTCAGCCTGAAGCATGTCGACAGCGTATTGGACCGGGCCCGGCGTTTTAAAGAAGAAATGCCTGGCTAAAAGGACAGGGAGGGGCTAGGTATGATGCGTCTGGAAGATATGATGACGCGTAATTATGCTACACTGCACCCTGATGATTCGTTGGAAAAGGCAGTACGCTTGCTGCGCAGCAGCCAGCGTGACGGGCTGCCTGTCTTAAACGATGATAATTCCCTGGCCGGTATTTTTTCCAAAACAAATCTTTATGATGCTCTTCTTCAGGGCAGGTACCTTGATCAGTCGGTCAGAAATTTTTATAACCGCAATGTAGTCAAAATATCCAAGGACCTGACCTATAATGAGGTAATCGATGCTGTCCGCCGGATTCCGGTAGGCACAGGGGTGGTCGTCGACAATGGTGGAACCGTGGTCGGCCTGTTTACCAAGGTTGAGCTGATTACATCTTTATTCAAAGAAGAAAGACTGCTTAATACTAAATTGAAAGCAATGTACCAGGCTATGCATAATGCTTTGATTTCGGTAGACGAAAATGGCCGGATCAATTTCATTAATCGCGCTGCTGGAAAGCTTTTTCAGCTAGAAGATGACAGGGTTTATGGTTTACCCCTTTACGAAGTCTTTCCGGGGCTTGATATGGACCGGATTCTTAAGGAAGGCTTGGTTGAAATCGGGGTAAATTATTCAAATCAGCAGGTGAGCACAATGGTCAATAAAACGCCGCTTATAGACGGGGACCAGGTTCTCGGAGCCCTGGCTATTTTTCAGGATATTACTGAACTCGAATCTATCGCAGAAGAAATGGGTACAGTGAAAAGACTGAATCAGACCTTGAAAACTGTTTTAGATATCGGTTACGATGCCCTGGTTGTTGTCAATGAAGAAGGTAAGATAGTTCTGGTTAATCGCACCTTTCTTGATTTTATGCGGTTAAAAGAAGAAGATGTGCTGGACCGGCAAATCAACGAAATACTGGAAAATAGCCGTTTGCATATAATTACAAAAACAGGAATTCCGGAACTAAATGATATCCAGTTTATTGACAATGTCCCCTATGTGGTTTCAAGGCTGCCGATTGTCAGAGACGGGCAGGTTATAGGAGCCGTAGGAAGGATAAGCTTCCGGCGGGTAGATGAGCTGCGTGAACTGGCCCACCGGTTGGAAAACATGGGCAACCGCTTGAGCCACTTCCAAGAGGAATTAAAAAAAGCCCGTTTCAGGGAAAGACCGTTTTGTTTTGAAGATATAATAACCATTAATCCAGCCATGCAGAAGTTAATCAGGGAGGCCCGCCAGGCATCTCAGGGCCTTTCCACAGTGCTGATTACAGGCGAGAGCGGGGTCGGTAAAGAACTAATGGCCCAGGCCATTCATCAATCAAGTCCGCGCTGTGAAGCGCCATTTATTAAAGTAAATTGCGCTGCCATACCGGATAATCTGCTAGAATCCGAGTTTTTTGGATACGTCCACGGCGCTTTTACCGGGGCTTCCACGGGAGGTAAACAGGGCTGGCTGGATTTAGCTGACAGAGGAACCCTCTTTCTGGATGAAATCGGCGATATGCCGTTATCTTTGCAGGGAAAACTCTTAAGAGTCCTGCAGGAGCAAACCTTTGAAAGGATTGGCGGAACTTCAACAATCAAAGTTGATATTCGCTTCATCGCAGCATCTAACCATGATCTTGAAAAGAAGGTCCGGGAGGGCAGTTTCAGAAAAGATTTGTATTTCCGTTTAAACGTTATACCGATTCCGATTCCACCTTTAAGAGAACGAACTGAAGACGTTCTCCCCCTTG
>SKPU01000132.1 GCA_007119335.1 Syntrophomonadaceae bacterium | reverse complement strand
TCATCTTATTGCAGCCCGGAAATCGGCAGTTAAAAACCCCCGCTGTTTGCAGCAGCGGGGGCCTGGGTTTTCAATAACTTGATAACTTGTTACACAGTATTGTCGTTCCTCGCAGTGATGTCGTTGTTGACGTTTCAGTTCAAATGTGTATAATTATTAAAGAGTTATATTATAAAAAAGTATTGACCAAGGTGGTGTTAAGCAATGGGTCATCCCGACCGCAGGCCAAAACGGGAACGCAGGAAAAAAAGGCAGAAAATGCTGGCCCGGCGCAACCTCTACCAGCAGACCCTGGATCTAACCCCCTATAATGCAGTGGGGCCGATGGTTAAAGGCGAAGAGTTTACTATCAAGTATAAATAGTAAACTCTTTTTTTACAAAAAATTTGCAAATTTATGCTTCTCGACTAATAGTGTTGACAATAGTCAAAGAAATGTATAAAGTGACCAATAGATAAAGATACTTAAGAAAAATAATCGGGGGAGGTCAATTTTGGAAGAAGAAATCAGCTTAAAGGAAATTATAGCCGTGCTGTGGCAGGGCAGATATTTAATTATTGGCATCACCGCTGCTGCAATGATCATTGCTTTTGTGATCAGTTTCTTTTTTACAACCCCGCTTTACAAGTCAACTGCGCCCCTGGATTTTAACCCTTACCTGGCTGATGAACGCAGTTCTAGTTTCCAACTTGACATCGAACAACTGATCGACGGCTTCGAACGTAATAAACAGATCGAAAAATCACTGCAGGATGTGACAGATCATCCGCAAAGGCTGGCCGAGTCTGTCTTTTTTGAAAGAAACGGCGATTATGTTGAGGCTACAGTCGAAGCCAGGGACCCGGAACTGGCCGCAGAGGCGGCAGAACAGGTCAGGCTGGGTTTAATTAAACAGACCGAAGAAGTCTTTCAGGCCGAAAAAGAATACCTGCAGTATTGGCTGGAACATTTTGATTCCCGGTTTCCGGAGGCCTACGAAGAGTACTTAAACCCGGCAGGCGTGTCAACTTTGACTGAAGACCCCAGTTATGTTTACGTGATGGAAAAAAAGGGCCAACATTTGGCAGAACTGCATGAAATGAAGTTCAGGCTGCATAAAGTGGAAACTATTGAAGCAGAACAGGATGAAGATTATATGCAGCCGGCACCGGTGCCCCGAGAACCTTTTAACATCCGCTGGCCGCTCAACACCGCGGTTGCCGGTGTGCTCGGTTTGATGCTTTCAGTTTTCATAGTTTTTATCCGCCCCCATATTACTGAACTGGTTTCCGAAATAAAAAAAGCTGATCAGGTGAAAGATCAGCAGTAAAAAATGCTTTTTTTGCCGCAGGCGGTGCTTTAGGCGTACCGTCCTGTTTGTTAAAAACCCCGGCTTCTAAAGTTTCTAGAGTTTACAGGCTTTACAGAAGATCTCTTCCATTTCTTTTTGCTCCACTGAACGCAGGTTGTTGCCGGCCCTTTCGGGGGTGTACATCGCTGAAACCAGGCTTTGCAAATTCTTTGCGTTTATCCCATATTTCTTCATCAAGTCTTTGACGCCTACTTCAGCAAATAACCCGGTAAGCTTCCCTGTTAGCTCTTTAACCGATCTGCAGCCGCTCATCCCGGCAATTATTTCAAACCTGTTGTCGCCGCTGCTGGACTTCTCAAAACCTTTTGCATTGAATTCCAGCAGCGCAGGCAGGGTAAAAGCGCAGGCCAGGCCGTGCGGCGCTCCTAGAGCAGCGGTGATCGGATAGGACATCGAATGAGCCAGGGCGGTGCGCGTGGAGCTGATGCACATTCCTCCCAGGTAGCTGCCCGTCAGCATTTTTGAGCGGTAATCAATATTATTGGGGTCATTGAGCAGGGCCGGGAGGGTGGAAAGCACGATTTCTATAGCCCGCCCCGCCATATTGACGGTTACCGGGCTGGCATTGATATTCCACACCGATTCCAGGGCATGGGAGAGGACGTCCAAAGCAGTCGTCACGGTCGTTTCTTCGGACATAGTGAGGGTTAGCTCCCCGTCCAGGATAGCGGCAAAGGGAAACAAATCCGGCCGGGCCAGCGAATATTTCTTCCGCTCAGCCATATCCCAGATCGTGGCAAAGGGAGTGACCTCGCTGCCGGTGCCTGCCGTGGTCGGGATGGCGATCATCTTCAAGGGCGGTTTCTCCGGCAGGGGTAGTTTGCCGTTAAAATGAGCGCGCAGTGAAAAGTTGGGATCATTAACGCTGAGCAGGTAGCTTAAGGCTTTCGCCGTGTCCATAACGCTGCCCCCCCCCAGGCCAATCACGAACTGCAGATCCTTATCCTGCAGCCGGGCGGCATATTCTTCGATGGCGCTGATATCCGGATTGGGCTTTACATCATCAATGATCTCGATTTGCAGCTCTTTTTGCTGCTCGTTTAACAGCTTTTGCAGCTTTGCGGTAAGACCTCTTTCGGTAAAGCTCTTTGAGGTGACAAGCAAGCCTGTTTTTGATGAACTTTTGTCTAAATACCCCCCGTCCTTGAGCAGAAGGGAGGGCAGATCACTTATTTCTCCCGGCCCGGAGGTGACCATGACCGGGTTGTAAAAACTCCACTTTCGATATAACTGCATTAATGATTCCTCCTCGGGCCTGCCAAAAAGGCCTTCACTTTTTCCAAATCCTCCAGGTCATCAATTTCGGTGCAAAACTCGTCTTTAAATTCTACCGGGTGTAAAGTCAGTTCACCGAGCAGATTATTAAGGGCATTTTCCGCATAAACCTTCAACCAGCCCTTTTCCTGAAAAGCTTTCATTTCCTTCAGCCAACTGCTAAAAGTCTCCCGGCTCAGCTTATAGATGGGCACTAAAAAAACGCTCTGCCTGCTGAAAAGATCAACCCCAATCTTCCTGACCCGGCCGTTTTCAACTTCCGCTTTAAAGTCTTTCTCAGGAAGCTTGACGAAAGGGTTAACCAGCACTGCATCTACAGGTTCAGAGCAGAGGATTTTTTCCAAAACTGCCTCCTCAAAGACAAGGTCACCGTGCAGCAGCAAAATATCCTGCTTGATGATTTCCCCGGCCAGTAGCAGGGAGTAAATATAGTTGGTTTCCGTGTAGCGGGGATTGTTCACGTAAGTCAGCTTAATCCCGCTGAACTTTCCGGCCAGGTGTTCCTTGATTTTTTCCTCGAAGGGGCCGGTCGTGATCAGCACCTCCCGGAAGCCGAGATTCTCTAAAGCTTCGAGCTGACGCTGCAAGATGGTTTCATTTTCTGCAATCTCCACCAGGCACTTGGGTTGATCGGCGGTCAGGCTGCCCATCCTCGAGCCCGTGCCGGAATTTAAAATTACTGCTTTTCGCATCGCAAAGCCCCCTTCCAGGTA
>SKPU01000042.1 GCA_007119335.1 Syntrophomonadaceae bacterium | reverse complement strand
CGTCATAAGAAGCCTTGACCCCTGCCGTTGCAGAAGTTGCGGTTTTACCTTCACCGTGGACTAAGATATCATAGGCCAGCTGAGTCCGTGTCCAGTTCTTATCTCGATCCATGGCGTAATAACGTCCGCAGATCGTGGCCAGTTGACCGGTTTGTTTTTCCCTGGCCAGCTGTTTTAGTTTTTCCAAAAATGGTTTGGCTCCATAAGGAATGGTATCCCTTCCATCCAGGATAGCATGGATGAATACGTTTTTTATCTTCTGCCGTCGGGCCATCTCCAGAAGAGCCAGGAGATGATCAAAATGACTATGCACTCCACCGTCTGAAACCAGGCCCACCAAATGAAGAGCGCTATCATTTTGGCGAACTTTGTCCATAGCGTCCAGGAAAACAGGATTTTGGAAGAATTCACCTGTTTTTATACACTGCCCAATTCTGGTTAGCTCCTGATGAACAATCCTTCCGGAACCAAGGTTGAGATGTCCGACTTCTGAATTGCCCATTTGCCCGGAAGGAAGGCCTACCGCTTCACCGGCAGCGTCAAGTAGAGCCCAGCCATAATTTTCGTAAAAGTAATCCAGGTTCGGGGTATCTGCATGATAAAGCGCATTGCCTTCAATCTCTTCGCTATAACCCCAACCATCAAGAATAACCAAAAGGACTTTGTTCAACTTTCAACCGCCTTTCGGGCAGCCTGGATCAAGGCACTGAATGTATCTGCTTTAAGGCTGGCACCACCGACCAAAACGCCCTGAACTGAAGGAAGCACAGCAAATAATCCTATATTATCTTCATTAACGCTTCCACCATATTGAATAAACAGACTATCTCCTGTATCCTTGCCAAAAATATCTTTAACAATTGTCCTGATATAAGCGGAAGCATTTTCAGCGTCTCCAGGAGATGCGGCCTTGCCGGTTCCAATAGCCCAAACCGGTTCATAAGCTACTACCAGGGATTTCACTGTTTCAGCCTGCAGTTCTTTGAGAGCCGAGGAAAGCTGTCTTTTAAGGACTTCTTCGGTGATACTCTGCTCCCGCTCAGCTTCTGTTTCCCCCACACATAATATCGGCTTTATCCCGCTTGTCAGTGCTGCTTTCATTTTTTGATTGACCCAAAGATCACTTTCACCAAGCAAATGACGCCGCTCAGAATGACCAATAATCACGTATTCAACACCAAGATCAAGCAACATCGCAGAAGACACCTCACCGGTAAAAGCTCCCTTTTGCTCCCAGTGCATATCTTGGGCCCCCAGCTTAATTGGACTGCCCTTAAGAATTTGCGCTGCAGCAGGAAGTGCGGTAAAGGGGGGACAAACAAGCAATTCCAGACCTTTAAAAAGCTCTTCATCCTTTCGAATCGCTTGACAATACTCAATAGTTTCCGCTGTGGTTTTATGCATTTTCCAGTTTGCTGCAATAATTAAATCCATAGTTAAATAATCATCCTCCTTACCAAACAGGGAGATCTTCTCCTGTCTATTTTCTTAATGGAACAACAATCTATCCGGCTAATTGCCTTGCTTATCAAGCAGATCATCTGATAATCTAGCCCCGGGCAGAGGAACCGTCCTCCTATCCGGAATCCTGCAAAACACTTATACCAGGGAGCTCTTTACCTTCCCAGAATTCGAGGGTCGCTCCCCCACCGGTGGATATAAAGCTAATCTCATCGGCAAGATCCAACCCTTCCAACGCAGCGACAAGATCTCCACCGCCTACTACTGAATAGGCCCTGCTTTTTGCAACTTCCCTGGCGACTTGCCCGGTCCCCTGATCAAAAGGCGCTGTTTCAAAAACTCCGAGGGGACCATTCCAAACTATCATTGCGGATTCAGCAATATAACTGCTAAAAAGCTTTGCTGTACCAGGACCGATATCAACTGCTTTCCAGTGATCGTTAACCTGGTCTGGTTCGACAACCTTAGAATCACTGCCTGCTTTGATTTCCCTGGTTACAACTAGATCAACCGGTAAAACTAAACGACAGCCGCTTTTTTCACTTTCGGTTATGATCGAAGCTGCCTCGTCCACCAGCTCTTTTTCATAAAATGAAGCTCCCGGGGCATAACCCTTGGCGGCAAAAAATGTGTTGGCCATCCCACCTCCAACCATTAAATAATCCGCCAGTTGTAGAAAACGCCTCATAACGTTAATTTTATCAGAAACTTTCGCTCCGCCGAGGATTACAGACATAGGGCGAACCGGGTTATCCAGGCAGCGGGTCAGCTCTTCAATCTCTTTTTTCATCAATAATCCAGCTACTGCAGGAATATAAGCACTTATCCCTGTCGTTGAAGCATGAGCCCGGTGGGCAGTGCCAAAAGCATCATTGACAAAAATATCTACGGGTTCAGCAAGCTGTTTAGCAAACCTGGGGTCGTTTTCCTCTTCCCCTTTTTCAAAGCGCAAGTTTTCCAACAACAAAACCTCTCCATTCTTCATATTTTTAATGGCTTTATTGACGGACGCTCCAACAACCTGATCAAGCTTTTTAACCGGTTTCCCCAGGATTTCTGACAACCTTGAGGCCACTGGATTCATTTTTAGTTCTTCCTTGGGCTCACCTTTAGGCCGACCCAAATGAGAAGCAAGCACCAGGCGGGCATCCCTTGAGAGCAGCGACTGAATAGTAGGCAAAACCGCCCGGATCCGGGCATCATCTCGCACCAGGCCTTTATCAAGAGGGACGTTAAAATCTACTCGCATTAAGATTATTTTACCGCTTACATCAATATCTTCTATACTCTTTTTAGACAATGTTTCACTTCACCACCCGGAAAATGATTAATTAGCAACGACGTTTAAATGAGGGGGGAATGGAAATTTCTTCTCTGTATTTGGCTACAGTCCGCCTTGAAATTTTTATTCCACGCTCCTTAAGTAGCTCGGCCAAGTGCTGATCACTGAGTGGTTTGTTTTGATTTTCGGCACCGACCAACTCTTGTATATGGCTCTTAATACTCGGAGCTGAATAATCATTGCCACCTGCACCGCTCAAACCGCTTGAAAAAAAGAATTTTAAGGGAAACATCCCTCGGGGGGTTTGAATGTACTTTTTGGCAGCCGCTCTGCTGACAGTTGATTCGTGAACACCGACATTGGACGCTACCTCCTTCAGGGTCAAAGGCTTAAGTTTCTTTATACCTTGCTCCAAAAAAGGCTTTTGGATATCAACAATTTGTTGAGAAACCTTGAAAATGGTAAGCCGCCTTTGTTCAATGCTACGAATCAACCAGTAAGCTTTCTCAATTTTATTCTTTATAAATGAAGAGAGCTGCTCATCATTTTTTTCACCTTTAAGCATTTTTTGATAAAACGGACTGATTGTCAAATAGG
>SKPU01000258.1 GCA_007119335.1 Syntrophomonadaceae bacterium | reverse complement strand
CACCGGAAAAAGTTGAGGCAGTAATGGAGCAGGTTTATGAACTCACCGGACGCCGCTAGCATCTATTCGATTACTGTGGCGCGCCGGATGCCGAAGCGGTCATCATTGCAATGGGTTCAGCTTGCGATACTATTGAAGAAACCGTTAACTATCTAAACAAACATGGTGAAAAAGTGGGACTGATTAAAGTCCGTCTTTACCGGCCTTTTTCCAGTGAACACTTTTTAGCGGCTTTGCCAGATACCTGCAAGAAAATAGCGGTTTTAGACCGGACCAAGGAACCCGGTTCCCTGGGCGAGCCGCTTTACCAGGATGTTTGCACTGCCCTGATGGAAGCCCACCAGGCACCCTTGGTGGTTGGAGGACGCTACGGACTAGGTTCAAAAGAATTCAACCCTTGTATGGTTAAAGGAGTCTTTGATAACCTTAATGCGGAAAAACCAAAAAATCATTTTACAGTGGGTATTACAGACGATGTGACCCACACTTCACTCGAAGTGCCAAGCTGTCTTTACACCACCCCGGAAGGGACACACCGGGCCAAGTTTTTCGGACTCGGAGCAGACGGTACGGTCGGGGCTAATAAAAACAGTATTATTATCATCGGCAACAATACTGACCAATATGCGCAGGGCTACTTTGTTTATGATTCGAAAAAATCGGGAGGCATTACCGTTTCGCACCTCCGCTTCGGACATGAACCAATTAAATCGACCTACATGATCGATCAGGCTGACTTTGTAGCCTGTCATAATCCTTCATTTGTGACACGTTATGATATTCTGGAAGGAATCAGGGATAACGGGGTATTCCTACTTAATTCAAATTGGAACCTCAAAGAAATGGAAGAAAATCTTCCTGCTCATATAAAACAAACCATCGCCCAAAAGAATCTGAGGTTTTATAACATAGACGCTTTCACAATAGCCAACGAACTTGGTTTGGGAGGGCGGATCAATATCATTATGCAGGCTGCCTTCTTTAAGCTTTCCGAGGTTATCGATCCGGGTCTTGCTATGAAAGAAATCGAGAAAATGATTCAAAAAACCTACGGCAAGAAAGGTGCTGAAATAGTAGAAAAGAATGTAAATGCTATTTACAAGGCACTGGAAGCTCTAGAAGAGGTAGAATACCCGCAAAGTTGGTCTGAATCCACTACCGGCGGCACTTTTGAACCCGAAGATGCTCCTGAGTATGTCTGTGAAAACATCTACCCGATGATTGAATTAAAAGGCGATGATTTGCCGGTCAGCTCATTTACCCCTGACGGAACTGTTCCTACAGCTACTACCCAGTACGAAAAAAGAGGAATTGCTATCGACATTCCAATCTGGCTGCCTGAGAATTGCATTCAGTGCAACCAGTGTTCCTTTATCTGCCCTCATGCTGTAATCAGGCCTTACCTGGCCCGTCCGGAAGATTTAGACGGGGCTCCAGAAGACTTTACTACATTAGATGGGAAAGCCAAGGATATTAAGGGACTGCAATACCGGATCCAGCTTTCACCGCTTGACTGCACCGGCTGTGCTAACTGTGTAGATGTCTGCCCGGCCAAGGAAAAAGCCCTGGAAATGAAGCCCTTAGAAAAAGTGGTAGAGGAAGAAGATGCCAAATTCCGTTTCGCCGAAAGCCTGCCTGAACCGGATGTAGAAATTTCGCCAAACACTGTTCGCGGTAGTCAGTACCGCAAACCGCTTTTCGAGTATTCCGGAGCCTGCGCCGGCTGCGGTGAAACACCTTATATTAAAGTAATAACGCAGCTATTCGGCAACCGGATGGTTATAGCAAATGCAACCGGATGTTCATCCATCTACGGAGGAAACGCCCCAACTGTACCCTATACAGTTGACAGGAAGGGCCGGGGACCGGCCTGGGCCAGCTCGCTATTCGAGGATAACGCTGAATTTGGGTTTGGCTATTCGCTGGCCATAAACCAACAGCGCTCAAGACTTATCGACCTGATTAACCAGATAATGCAAACCGACATATCCGGGCCATTTAAAGAAGCCCTTCAAAATTGGCTGGAGGTCAAAGATGAGGGCGATCCATCCTTAACCGCCGCTGATCAGGTTCGCGAACTGCTTGGGGCAGAAAAACCGCAAGATAACAATGCGGAGCTGTTAAGCGAAATTCGCGACAAGGCAAGCCTCCTGCCCAAGCGCTCAATCTGGATTGTTGGCGGAGATGGTTGGGCTTATGATATTGGTTTTGGAGGCCTCGATCATGTTATTGCCAGCGGCGCTGACGTTAATTTACTGGTCCTCGACACCGAAGTTTACTCTAACACCGGCGGCCAGTCGTCAAAATCAACACCGACCGCAGCAATTGCAAAATTTGCCGCAGCAGGCAAAGAAATGCGCAAAAAAGACCTGGGGCTGATGGCTGTAACATATGGATATGTATATGTTGCTATGGTCTCAATGGGTGCTAATCAAAGCCAGTTCCTCAAAGCAATTACAGAAGCTGAAGCTTACCCGGGACCGTCAATAATTATAGCCTATTCGCCCTGTATTGGTCACGGGATTGACATGAGCAAGAGCCAGCGGGAAGGAAAATTAGCAGTTGAATCCGGTTACTGGCCGCTTTATCGCTACAATCCAATGTTGACTAAAGAAGGCAAGAATCCGTTTATCCTTGATTCCAAGGAACCAAAAGAGGACCTGCGCACCTTTATGATGAATGAGGTACGCTTCCGCTCACTGACAAAAGAATTCCCTGAGCGGGCTGAAATACTCTTTAAAGAAGCTGAAAAAGTTGCTAAAGAGAGATTTGAGATGTATAAACAACTGGCCATGGTCCAGGCGGATTCTGAAAACTGATTTAAGACAAGTAGTTTCCAAAGCTAAGCAAAAAAGGGCTGCCCTGGAGTTATGGAGGGTGCCCTTTTTTATCTTTTAAACTGTTCTCATTTCATATCATCCCGGCATTTCTAACCGGCTGTAACTACTTTCCAGGCTCCACCATAATATCCGCCTGGCTAAGACGGGGACGCGGAGGAGGAGATTGCGCAGGGTAACCAACAGGCAGTAGGGCAACCGCTTCGATTTCCTGAGGCAGGCCAAGTGCTCCATGTAGCTGCTCTGCATTAAACAGGCGCACCCAACAACTGCCCAGATCAAAAGCCGTAGCCTGTAAAATCATTTGTTCAACGGCAATCCCCAGGTCAAGATAAGCAGAAGAAGGAAGAACCACATCCTCCACCTTCTCCGGCATTTTTCTTTGCGCTAGATACCCGGCAGCCTCTTCACTAACCACATTTGTTTCAATCAGTTCCTGCGTTCTCTTTTCTACCAGGTTGCGGGTAAAAGATTTGCGATCAAGACAACAAACAAACACAGCCGGAGCCTCGAGAACGAAGGGCTGAACAACTGCGCCGGCAATTTTTT
>SKPU01000139.1 GCA_007119335.1 Syntrophomonadaceae bacterium | reverse complement strand
AGTAACCTATGCTCGCTTAGAAGGGATACCAATTGTTTCCATCGCAGCAGTTATCCAACAGAACACTTCCGGGTTTGCTTCTTTGAAAGAACATGGCATTGAAACCCCTGCAGATTTCGAAGGCAAAAGCTATGGAGGCTGGGGTTCACCGGTAGAAGAAGCCAAGATTAAAGCGCTGATGGACCTCTATAATGCTGACTTTGAAAAAGTTGATATTGTTACCACCGGTGAAGTAGACTCTCTAATTGTAATCGAAAGGGAAGCAGATTTTGCATGGATCTATTACGGCTGGACCGGTATCGAAGCAGAACTTCAAGGGATGGAGTTAAATTTTATCGAGTTAAGGGATGAAGAACCGGCGTTAGATTATTACACTCCAACTTTGATCACCAGCGAAGATCTTATTGCTGAGGACCCGGAATTGGTCGAACGCTTTATGAAAGCTACAAGCAAGGGTTATCAATTAGCCATCGAAGATCCTGAAGAAGCAGCTCAAAACCTGCTTACTCATGCTCCTGAGCTTGATGAAGAACTGGTCATGGCCAGCCAGGAATGGCTGGCGGACAAGTACCAGGCTGATGCCGATCAATGGGGATTACAGGATAAAGAAACCTGGGAAGATTACAGCCAGTGGCTTTATGAATACGGTGTAATAGAAGAGATTCCGGATAGCGAAAAAGCATTTACCAATCAGTTTTTGAGGTGAGAACTATAAATAGATTAGCTATAGAAAACATCTACTCAACTTACTATTCGGGAGAACAGCAGCTGTCGGTTCTTGAAAATGTTTCTCTGCATGTCGAAGAAGGCGAATTTGTTTCAGTTTTAGGTCCAAGCGGGTCCGGGAAAAGCACAATTCTAAAAATTGCAGCCGGCCTTCTCAAACCGGATCAAGGCCGAATATTGGTAAATAACCGTGAGGTTACCGGACAACCACGCCTGGTCGGCTATATGCCGCAATACGACCTGCTTTTCCCCTGGAAAACGCTCAGGCAAAATGCGGCGCTACCCCTGCTTGCTAAAAAAATCAAAAGCAAAGAAGCTTCAAAAAGGGTAGATGAAATGCTGCCTCTATTCGGCCTGGAAAACTTTGCTGAATACTACCCCCATCAGCTTTCCGGTGGAATGCGCCAGCGGGCAGCCCTTCTGCGGACGATGTTAATTGATAGCGACTTAATGCTTCTTGATGAACCATTTGCAGCTCTTGACGCCCTGACCCGGGAAACCATGCAGGACTGGCTGCTAAAAATCTGGGGGCAGTTTAGACGTTCAGTTCTTTTTGTTACGCACAGCATCGATGAAGCAATCTACCTTTCTGACCGCATTTATGTAATTAGCGAACGACCCGGCAAAATCGCCATCGAACAAACAATTGACCTGGAAAGACCCCGTTCAAAAGAAATAATCACGACCTCAATATTCAGCCGTTACAAGCAGGTCATGATCAACGCGCTGAATATCAATGCAAGGGGTGAGGAAGATATCAATCAGAACTGAGTAACCTTAGAAGGGTGTTTTTAGCTGCTTTGAACACAGACCTTGATCGCCAGCAGGAGACCTGATTTAATAGTAATTTTAGCACGGGTGTTGATAAATTCGTTGCTCAATCCCAGAGTAGAAGCAAAGCTGAGGCTTTCTCCCTGTAAGGGAAACTTGAGCCCTTCAGTTACAATACCGCTGGATTCAGCAGTGATAGAAAATAAGGAGAGGTAATCACCGGCCTCCCCTTCTATAGAAAGTTCATTGTCCACAAGTTGAATCTCCTGTCTTTGATCAACAATACGGGCAGGTATATCCCTGCGTAGTGGGATGTAGAGCAAAAGTAGATTAACAAAAGCATGGTCAGCCCTTTGGCCCCCTAATGCTCCAACAATTATAATTTCCTGCGGCTGCATTTCAACAGTTTTATCTAGAGCCAGTTCCAGATCTGACTTGTCTTTAGCTGGAGGGTATTTTATTAGCAATGGATTAAGCGCTTCAATTTTGTTGCGGTCATCAGACTTTAATGAATCAAGGTCGCCAATAACCAAATCGGGTTTTAAATCCAGCGCCAGGGCATAGCCCAAACCGCCATTGACACAGACAATATAATCATCTGGCTTGATTATACAGCGATAATAATTTAAATCTTCGAGATCACCATTAGCAATGATAACAACCCTTCTGGAAATCATCAGCTGAACCCTCTTTCAAAATAGGCAGTTATTACTCGCCTCAACAATAGTCATTGAAGTAATAAATCAGGAATAAAAGCTTATATTTATTTTCCGGAGCTCAGATTGTTAAAGAATTTTTCCAGACGGGACAGACCTTCTTTCAGAGTATCCATTGAACAGGCATATGATAAGCGGATATAGCCTTCTGCCCCCTGGCCAAAATCGATCCCAGGAGTTACAGCCACCCCGGCCTCTCCGAGAATTTGTAAGGCAAATGAATATGAATCGTTAGTATATTCTTTTACATTGGCCAACATGTAAAAAGCTCCGTCTGGGACCTCTGCTGGAGCAATACCCATCTTTTGGAGGGCCTTGTAAAGATAGAGGCGTCTTTCGTTATAACCACTAAACCGTTTTTCTAAAACCTCCGGGCTTTCCTGTAAGGCAGCAATCCCCGCGGCCTGTATAAAAGAACAGGCACAGATAAATAAATTTTGCTGCATCTTTTGCATTTTTCTTATCAAATCCTTTGGTGCAATCAGGTAACCCAAACGCCAACCGGTCATAATATTGCGTTTTGAAAACCCATTGATAACCACTGCACGATCTGTATATTCCAGGATCGAGCGATCCCGACCAGTGTAGTTTATACCATGATAAATCTCATCAGATATAATGAACGGACCAAGCGCAGCCAAAGCTTTTAGTTCTTTTTCACCCAGCACAGCCCCGGTAGGGTTAGCCGGCGAGTTAATAAGAATACCCTTAACATTAGGGTTAAGATATTTTTTTACATCCCGGGCCTGTAACTTGAAAGCCTCTTCTTCCCTGACCGGGACCGGAAGAGGCTTGGCCCCGAGATAATTTATAAAATTGGGATAACAGGCATAATATGGATCCGGCATAATCATTTGATTTCCGCTCTCCACTAAAACCGAAAAGGCAAGGAGCATAGCAGCAGAAGAACCTGAAGTAACAATGATCTCCTCCGGACCAACCTCAATTCCGTACACTCTTTTGTGATATCGGGCGATCTCATCTCTAAGTTCAACTTTGCCCAGGCTGTGTGTATAAGAGGTGTCATTGTTGCGAATTGCTTCAATTACTGCTTCTTTAATAGCAGGAGGGGTTTCTCCGCCGGGTTCTCCAAGTTCCAAATGGATAATATCGGCACCCCGAAACTCCAAATCCTGGGCTTTCTCTAAGATTTCCATAGCCAGAAAAGGTTTCATGTT
>SKPU01000267.1 GCA_007119335.1 Syntrophomonadaceae bacterium | reverse complement strand
AGAGTGGGATCTTAATCGATCTACTAAAAAAATTTTCTGCAACAGATAAAAACTTTTGGACATATTTAGACAGCTTTAGTGGCAAAACCACTGCTTGTTATTTATAAATACAGTAACACTGTTAATAATTGATGTCAAGAATATTCTGACTGTAGGGTGCCAGCCTCAAAAAGATTACCTGATTCAATATTGATATGGTTGTTCCCTTGCCCGGTTAATTCATTTTTATGCTTTCTCTATCATGGAAATGAAGGACTCTCTCGCAAATCATGATCAGAGGTGTCAATCGACAAAACATATCTGCATCGATCATTATCACCTTCCACATTTAATAAATAGATCCTGCCACAAAAAAATCAAAAAGGTGCAATTATTTACAAATTATTTATAGATCAACTAAAACATTGAGGTTTATGGTATAATTATTAGGAATAACATGAATTTAAATAAAGTAACACTATTGTTTACTGGGGCGTTATTGATGCTTTTAAAGGGCCGCTATTCAATCAAGCAGGAAATCTTTTACCTTGGACTTTTGAACTCCATTGTCTTTTTTATACTTATCGGGGCCTTTTTCACTTTTACCCTCTATGATACGGCCAAAGAAAGCGCCGAACGGTCCCTTAAGGGCACCAATATGGAAACTAGCGCTTTTATTGAAGGATACTTTAAAGAAATCATCAACACCCTGGAAGTGCTGGCGGCAGACCCGCATATCAAAAACTTTCTTAACGGCGATGAAGAGGCCTACAGGCAAGCTCTTATGAACTACCGGCGGTTTGAAGATGCCAATGAAAACATTGCCTATATCTACTCTAGTTATGAAAACGGTTACCTTTTGATTAACGATTATACCCCCGAAAAAGGATATAATCCCACCGAACGGCCCTGGTATAAGTCCGCAATGGAAGAAAAACCGGACACTTCAGTTGGCTTACCCTACCGGGAAGCAATAACAGATGAACTGCTAATTTCTCAGTCCAAGGCTTTAAAAGACAGCCGGGGCAATTACAGTGGAGTGGTGGCCATTGACTGTTCTCTGGACGGATTAGTTGCTTTGATCGGGGAAAAGCATCTCTATGATACCCAGCGCACTTATGTGATGGAGGAGGACGGAAATATCATTATCCACCCCGATGAAAGCTATATCGGGGAAACCTTTCCCCAGATCAGTGAAGCAATAACTGATCATAGGGGTCATTTGACCTATGATTTAGAGGAACGAACTGTCCTTGGCCACTATAATACTCTTGAACAATCAGGCTGGATCTTAGTTACTGCTGTGGACAGACAGGAAATCATCCAGCCCTTGATATCGCAGATAAGAAGTTCTGTTTTGATTGCAGTAATATTAGCCTTTTTCCTGGCCATGTTTCAAAACCGGATCTTTTCCAGGCGCTTTGCCGAGCCGATCATAAATCTAAAAGAGCGGGTTTTTGATATTACCGAGGGCCGACCCAAAACAGAAGCTTCCTACAGTTACTCCAATCATGAAATTGCCATGATTGCAGAAAATATTGAGCAGCTGGCCGAGCATTCGCTGAACAAAAAGAATAGCGAGCTAGCAACAATTATCGAATCAACTGCTGACAGTATTTTGGTGGTTGGTTATGAACGCAAGGTCATTTATGTGAATACTCGTTTTTGTGAAATGTGGGAAATCGGCCAGGATTTGCTGGTTAATGCCAGTTACGACACCTTTTTAAACACAGCCATGGAGAAGCTTGAAGATACAGAAATCTTTTTTAAAAAAATGCATGATCTTTTTCCCTCTGATAAAAATGAAACTTACGTCTTAAACTTTAAGGACGGTAGGGTTGTTGAGGTTTTCACCTGTCCTCTGCTAGAGGAAACCGAAATTACCGGCAGGCTCTGGAGTTTTCGCGATGTGACCGATCGCAAGAAAGCAGAAGATAAACTGCGGCATATGGCTACCACCGATGATCTGACCGGTTTAGGCAATCGCAGGCACTTCATGCAGGCAGCTGAATATGAAGCGGAAAGATCACTCCGTTACAAGCAGGTCTTTTCGCTGCTGATGCTTGACATAGACCATTTCAAGCGAGTAAATGATGCCTACGGACATGCAGTGGGGGATGAGGCTCTGAAGCACCTGGCTGTGGTGATCAAGAAACTCTTGCGCCGGGTTGAAATTCCCGGCAGGCTGGGCGGGGAAGAATTCGGGATTATACTACCGAATACCGGCAGGGCCGAGGCATTAATCGTGGCTGAAAGACTTCGTAGTTATATTGAAAATAACCCGGTCAGAGTCGGGGAAAACGTGATTTTCTTCACCGTTAGCATCGGGCTTACCGATAACTCCACGGGCGAAAAAAATGTCGACGAAATGCTAAAAGATGCCGACAAGGCCCTTTATGAAGCCAAGGCTGCAAGCAGAAACCGCATTGTCGCAGTTTATTAATTATATCTTCCAACACAGGGGTAACCCACGAGCAGTGAACCGTTCCATGTTTCTACCAGGGGTCTCTTCAAAAGTGCAACCGGGGGATAGCAGACATACCTGCCGGCCGCTGCCGTGTTCTTTTTACCTAAAAAAAATACTGCTTTTTGGACAATAAGTAATGGCTGACGAACCATTCATTACCGTCACGGAAAGCAAAAAACTCCGCGCAGGAAAGAAAGAACAACCGCCAGTAATTCCACCACTTTTCCGCCTCTTCACCATATGTTCCTACAAAGATAGGGTATATTTCAGCTTTCTGGCGATCCATTTTCTGTAGCCAGGCCTCCAGGGTATACCGGTAATGCTCCCCGGAGAGGGCCCACTGTTTTTCCAGGGCAAAATGATCGAGGAAATAGTGCAGCAAATCCTGACTGGGCATGGTCCCACCGGTGAAAAAGTGCCTGGCCATCCAATCTCTGCCGGTCCGGTCTTCATATAGAAAGGGGTAGGTATGATGGCTGAAAATATGGATAAAGAGCTTGCCACCGGGTTTAATAAAGCCTGCTACTTTATCCAGTAAGACCTCATAATTGCGCATGTGCTCAAACATTTCCACCGTGACCACCCGCTCAAATTTTTGAGGCAGTTCAAGATCATTGATATTTGCCTTCACGGCCGAGAGGTTGTCATAACCTAACCTGACCGCCTCGTTACGGATATAGTCTATCTGCGGGGTAGCATTCGACACGGCGGTAATATTTGCTCCGGGATATTCGCGGGCCAGGTATAAAGCGGCAGAGCCCCAGCCGCAGCCCAAATCGAGGATCTCCTGGCCGTTTTTTATGCCTGCCCGGCGGCAGGTTAAAGCAAGCATATCTTCTTCCGACTGATCCAGGTCCTGATCAACCCGGTTTAGAACGGGCTTTTCTGACCAGTAGCCACAGCTGTATTTAAGCATTTTGCCCAGGATGGCCTTGAAAAACTGCGGCGGCAACTCGTAGTGTTGTTCATTT
>SKPU01000255.1 GCA_007119335.1 Syntrophomonadaceae bacterium | reverse complement strand
TTGTTTCAAAGTATATTTCTCTTAGATTACTAAATCTTGTACTTTGATTTTCTGGTTTTCTTTTAGGCACGACTAAGCCTCCTATTAATGCTATGTCCCTGAATGACATTATACCTTCTCCGGGCAAAAAAATAATCCTGCCCGGGCGACCTAAGACTGGCTTTGGATATGCGTGCGTGTTGACATGATCTAAATGAGATGCTATATTTAAATTGTTAGAATAACCTAACAAGAGAGTTTTACTTTTACCGGCGGCATGACTTTGCTGATTATTATGGATAAGGAAGTGATTATTCTGTTTTCTTCTTTACAGGTTACTTCTTCGCTGCAGGATTATCTGGAGGTTATACTGAACCTTTTAAAGGAAAAAAAGACAGCCCGGGTGACCGATATAGCTGATCGTTTAAATATCGCGAAACCCAGTGTCATTCAAGCCCTCACCCTGCTTAAAGAGAAGGGCTTGATCAAGCAGGATCCTTACGGACCGGTTGAATTAACCGAAGAGGGACGGAGGTATGCCTTAAAAATCCGCCACCGGCATAACATAATTTACGGATTTTTAACCCAGGTTCTTGGCGTTTCTCCGGTTTCAGCCGAAAAAGACGCTTGTTTGATGGAGCATGATTTAAGTGATGAATCTTTTGAGCGCCTGTTGGAATTTTTACGGGGGCAGAAAATTGATGCCGGCTTGAAAAAAGAAATCGACTGGATTGATGGACCCCTGTGATACTTACCAGACCAGGCAGTGCTCACTCTTGATTATTTCTTCAGATTCAGCTGCAAGATTATTCTTTAATAATAAGAATGCTCTTTCTATTGAAGATCGAGAAGTAAACTGCCCCCAAATATCATCGAGTAATAAATAAAGTTGAATAAAAGCTGACAGCAGAAGCTTGACAAACTAGAGCTGAACAGTTATTATAAATTTTATTATATGAAAGTGAATAGATAGATATTATATCATTATCGGATGTGTACTCAATGATCAGGAATAATTTGTTATGGTTTAAAACAGTAAAAACAAATCCAAATAGTATTTGTCAGCTCTTCTTTTGTTTTCCTTCCACTAATCCGTACCGGTTTACTGACCAGGGCGGGATCTCTTCTATGCACTCCTTAGTTTATTAATATTCTCTTTACAATCAGAAATTAAATTTAAGGAGGCAAATATCATGAAATACAATTTTGATACTCTAGCCGTGCACGCCGGACAAACCGCAGATCCCACCACCGGTGCACGAGCGGTGCCCATCTATCAAAGCACTTCCTACGTCTTTGATTCGGTGGAGCATGCAGCAAACCTGTTTGGACTTAAAGAAGCGGGCAATATCTATTCCCGCATTATGAATCCAACAGTCGGGGTCCTGGAAGAAAGACTTGCTAAGCTGGAAGGTGGCAGTGCTGCTTTGGCTTTATCTTCGGGGCAAGCTGCTATTTCCCTTGCTGTGTTTAACCTGGCGAGGGCTGGTCAGAATATTGTCAGCAGCAGCCATCTGTATGGTGGCACTTACAACTTATTTTCCTATACCCTGCCTCGGTTCGGTATTGAGGTGCGTTTTGCAGACCCTGCTGATTCTGAAGAATTATCCCGGGCTATCGATGAGAATACTCGCGCTGTGTTTATAGAATCGATCGGCAATCCCAAAAATCAGGTAGCCCGAATTGAACAGATCAGTAAGATTGCTCATGCATGGGGAATCCCAGTTATAGTTGACAACACTGTAACTACTCCCTACCTGTTTCGTCCTTTTGAGCATGGCGCTGACCTGGTAGTTCACTCTCTTACAAAGTTCATTGGAGGACACGGCACTTCAATCGGCGGAGCGATCGTGGAAAAAGGTGATTTCTCCTGGAATAACGGTAAATACCCGGAGCTTACCGAACCGGATCCCTCTTACCATGGAGTAAGTTACTGGGATTCCTTTGCCGCTGATTCAGTTGAGCATGGTGGAATTGCTTTTACAGTCAAGGCCAGGGTTCAAATGTTAAGAGATCTTGGGCCTTGTCTGGCCCCATTTAACGCTTTTCTCTTCCTGCAGGGTCTGGAGACACTGCCTCTGCGCATGGCCAGGCACAGCGAAAGTGCTCTCACCGTGGCTAAATGGCTTGAACAACATCCAGCGGTGAATTGGGTTAACTATCCCGGCCTGGAAACTCATCCGGACTTTTCTTATGCGCAGCAACATTTGCCTTCCGGTCAGGGAGCTGTAATCGGTTTTGGTATTCGGGGCGGTCTTAATGCTGGGACTAGTCTGATTAATGCTGTGCAGCTGATTTCACACCTTGCTAATATCGGCGATGCCAAGACCCTAATCATCCATCCCGCATCAACCACGCACCAGCAGCTCTCTATTGAGGCGCAGGTTAGCTCAGGGGTAACCGAAGATTACATCCGGCTTTCTGTGGGCCTGGAAGATCCTGCAGATATCATAGCTGATCTGGAACAAGCTCTGGCAATCAGTCAGAACCAAACCCCGTCTGAGAGGAGGCGGTAAGGTGACAGATCCTTTAAATGTATGTCTTGAAAAAAATAAAGGCTACGATCTTCCTGATTCCCTCTATTCGGTTGGTTGGACCAGGTCTAAGCGGGTAGTTCTTGCAGATCGTGAGAATCCCCTGCCGCTTGATTGCGGAATAAGTTTTTATCCCGTCACTGTTGAATACGAAACCTACGGAACTCTTTCTGCAGCGAAGGACAATGCAGTATTTATACTACATGCTTTATCCGGGGATGCTCATGCTGCCGGTTGGGATGCTGACTGGGAAAAAGATAATCGCCCATGGCGGAGCACCAGGCCCGGCTGGTGGGACGAGATGATTGGCCCCGGCAAGGCTTTCGATACCAGGTATTATTATGTGATTTGTGCCAACCTGTTGGGAAGCTGCTATGGGACTACGGGTCCCTGGGAAAACAATCCGCAAACAGGCAAGCCATACGCACTCAATTTTCCCGTGGTAACTGTAGAAGACTGGGTGCGCCTGCATGTGCGTTTGCAAGTTCATCTTGGCATTGATCAGCTCCTGGCTGTGACAGGAGGTTCCCTGGGTGGACAGCAGGCCTTAGCCTGGATAATTAATTATCCGGAGCGGGTTCGCTCGGCAGTTATTATGGCGGCTTCAGCCCGTCTGGGTGCCCAGGGATTAGCTTTTAATGCAGTGGGGAGACAGGCAATTTTAAGTGATCCCTCCTTTCATGGAGGTAATTACTATGATAGCAGCCCACCAAAAGGCGGACTGGAACTGGCCCGGATGTTGGGACATATTACATACCTTTCATATCAATCGATGGAAGGCAAATTCGGGCGGAGCTTTCAGAATGGCACGAAGCCCTGTTACCAGCTCAATAATGAGTTTTCCGTGGAAAGCTATCTTGAACATCAGGGGCAGTCTTTTGTACAGAGATTTGATGCTAATAGTTATCTTTACCTGACCCGGGCCATGGA
>SKPU01000103.1 GCA_007119335.1 Syntrophomonadaceae bacterium | reverse complement strand
GAAAGGTAGCTCCAGTTTAAAATAAGGACCTCTCCCCCGGTTAGCAACACCACAATTAAAGCCAGGGTCATCACCGCAACAATTAACAAGCGAAAGATCAACAGAACCCGGCGGTCATCGGCTTCCGGCCGCAGCCTTAAGTAGATATCTCTATTCAGCATGGTGCTGACTCCGAGAGTCAGGCCGGCCGCGGTTCCTAATGTGGCCAGCATAATTGTAGCTAAAACAATCCCGGCGAGCCAGGGCGGCAGGTAGTCGATCACAAACAGAGGCAGCGTCTGAACCGGATTAATGTCCGGGTAGTGCATACTCATATACAATCCGACAAAGATACCACCCGCTCCAATGATCGGGCCGATCACTGCGCTGAGTAAAACTCCCCTCCTCGCAGCAGAAAGATCGCGGCTGGAGAATACCCCCTGGAAATATATTTGACTGGAGAGAACCCCCAAAATCAGTGAAAAAGCAGCAGCCAGATCGGTATTCAACCCCCGACCGAAAAGAGAAAACCAGGGATAAGAAGGAAAGTAGCCGGTCAACCCTGCAGCACCCCCGGCCAAAGAAAATGCTACCAAACCGGCAACCAGCATTCCGCTTAAGGTAAGCACAATCTTACTAAAACCCATCAGGCCGGTTCCCCAGGTTCCCCCGAAAACCACATATAAGATAACAAGTATCACTGTTAATAGCGCAGCAAGCTGCATGTTCAGAGGGGCGAACATAGAGGATAGCAGGGCCATGGATGAAAACACCTGGGGCATTATATTAATAAACATCCCCACTGATACGAAAAGGGCGGCCATTACTCCCGCAGTGGCTCCGTAACTGGAAGAGATAAAGCGCGGAATGGTCTCAAATTTTGTTTCACGCATTGGCTTGATCAGAAAAAGGGCAATAACCAGGCAGCCAATCCCTCCGCCCAGGGTAAACCACCAGGCTGAAAAACCATAAAGGTAGGCAAGCTGGGCTGTGCCAACGGTTGAAGCACCGCCAACAAGGGTTCCTGATATAGTGCCCATAACCAGGAAAGATCCGGCTTTACGGCCGCTGACCGAAAAATCAACGGCGGTATGGACCTTCCTTCCGGAGTATATACCAATACCAAATACTATGAGCAGGGCCAGTCCCATACCCAAGAGGTGAAGAGGAGTTAATTCCATCTCATGCTGCATCCTTCTCTTAATTATTTAGCGCATTGATTAGAAAACGGGGTTCATTTTTCTTCAATCTCTGCAGTATTTAATTTTTCCTGACGCTGTTCTTCAGTAAGCATATCCAGTTCAACGGCCTTCTGCAGCATCGCTTTGCTTTCTTCAATAACCATATCGGTCAGCGGAAGCTCGTAAGGGCACTTTGATTCACAGGTCCCGCACTGATTGCAGCTCAGCCCCTTTGTAAAAATATCAATATGATTCTGCTTCATTTTGTCCCAACCGCTCCGTTTAAAATACATTTTGGAACGGACAATAAAGGAAGCTTCGATATCATTGGGACAGGGCATACAGTAGTCACAGCGGCGGCAGAACACCGTTCCGAATTCCTGCTTGTCAGCTTCCAGTTTGGCCAGTTCATTAGCACCCAGGGGAGCATCTAAGGCCTTCAGATCTTCATCGACTTCTTCGACACGGCACATTCCGGGAATCGGAACCAGATCAGGATGTTCTAAAACCCATCGAATAGCCAGAGGATTGCTGCTAAAGACCCCTCCGGCCATCGGTTTCATAACTATAATGCCGACATCTTTGGACCGGGCCAGGGGGAGAAGCTTTTCGAGCGGTTCATTTTCAATATAGTTGAAGGGAATCTGGATTGTCTCAAAAATATCTGTCTCTAAAGCCTTTAGCATTGTGCCAGACCGGTGGGAGGTAATGCCGATGTGACGCAACCGTCCCTTCTTTATTTCCCCTTTTAAGAATTCCAGGGGGCCGCCTTTCTTCACAATTTCTTCAAGTTCATGTTCATAATTAACAAGGTGAAACTGGAAAAGATCGAGATAGCTGCGCTGCAAATTATCAAGACTTGTGTTAAAATCTTCTTCCAACTGCTCCATATCCTTATAACGTGCTTTAGATGCAACAATAATTTCTTTATCGTCAAGATCGCCCAGGGCACGACCGAGGTCTGATTCACTAGTCGTATACGCTCTGGCAGTATCAAAAAAGTTAATCCCTTGATCATATGCATAGCGAATGACTTTAGCAGCGCTTTCTCGATCAACAGATTGGATTGGCAGGGCGCCGAAACCAATCCGCGTAACCATCAATTCTGTTTTGCCAAGGCGCACAAGTTCCATCATTTGCCTCCTCTGATAATAAAATTAGATACAAGATCAGCCTGCATTTACAACTTTAAACTATACCACAATATTTAAGGTTAGTACCGATATTTTTGATTCCTCGTTAGTTTCGCAGCCAGTTTGCTCCTTAATTAGCTTGATAACTTGCCTGGCAAGTAACTTAAAATCAACTGCAGAACATCCTTAGTGAATTGTTTATTCGATATGTAAAAGCTGATGTCCTGTCGATCCGAATAATTTTAAACAAAACATGCAAAGAAATTACATAAATAAGAAAAACCAGGCATCCAATCTTTCGATACCTGGTTATGCACTGTTGGGTATTTCCCAAAGCTTAATCTTCCTGCTTCACCTTGACGGTCCGGCTTTTCAACTCATCGCTCTTGGGCATTTCTATCCTTAAAACACCTTCTTTATAGCTGGCATCAACTTCGTCAGATTTGATGGTTGCCGGAAGTTTAAAGCTCCGGTAGAACTTACCCATACTACGTTCTTGCCAAACTACTTCACCGTCATCTGACTCGTTCCTGGCCTTGACTTCACCTGAAATGGTTAACGTATCGTTATTGGTTGATACTTCCACGTCATTTATATCTATTCCGGGCAGATCTACTTTTGCTAACAGTGCATTTTCAGTGTCTTGCAGGTCTACCGCCGGAAAAACGCCTTGACCACCAAACGGCATGTTGCGGAAGAAAGCATCACTTAAGAACTGATCAAAACCCGAACGATAGCGTTCCATTTCATTTCTTGGTTCCCTTCTGATCAAATCCCTCATTGTAATACCTCCTTTTCTCTAGAATATTTTGTTCTTGTTAGCACTCCCCTCTATCGAGTGCTAACTATATTATGCATAACCAGCGCCAAGCATTCAACGTTTATTTTTAGCCAATAAAAGCAATTATTCGTTCTGAGCAGGCAATAACCCATTTTATAATTTTATTACTCATTATTTCAATAGATTTTGGCCTTTTTCGCTATCATTATTGTATAGTAAAAGGCAAAATGAAGTAGAGGCATGCAAGCAGATTGCCGGGCCTTTAAAAGCTGAAAGACCATACCTCAAAGGCACGGTCTCTTTAATGGAGCGGGCGATGGGAATCGAACCCACGTATCTAGCTTGGAAGGCTAGGGCTCTACCATTGAGCTACGCCCGCACAGTTTAAAGCTATCTTGCG
>SKPU01000259.1 GCA_007119335.1 Syntrophomonadaceae bacterium | reverse complement strand
AGGGACTGTAAGGCGGTACAGGAGGTATCCGGCCTGCCCGAGAGGAGTTACGGCATAGTAGCTGAGCATATGCTCGTCACGCTCATCAAGCAGGATCAACCCGGTCATGGCGCCGACCATCATCGGGGTAAACATGATTAGAAAACTGAGCGCGAAAGGATAGTGAACGGTCAGCTCAAGCTGCAAATGATGGTAGCTTAATTCTGCCAGCCAGGGAAAAACCAGCCTGACAAACAGGGCCAGGAGGATCGGGGCAAGTAAAGAAGCAATTAAGAGGCCGTCGCGAAAAATGTTTTTTATATCTCCCCGGGTAAAAGCAATAACTTTACTCACTATCCATTACCTCCCCCAATCCGGTTAATAACATACCGGTAAAACCAGCGGTAAACCCAGATGTAAGCCAGGGCAATCCAAACCATCAATGCAAGAACGGCATATATTATTTCATAAACTTCCACCCCGCCTGTTATGGCGCCTTCGATCAGGATCAGGGAGGGCTTTGCCGGCAGCAGGTAGAATAAAGGGGAGCGGGCCAGACCCAGGAATTCGATCAAAGGCAGCATCAGGGGCAGGATATAAGCTATAGAGGCCATCAGGTACTGGTTAATGGTTTCAACTCTTACCACCAGGGTCAGGCCAATCAGGGTAAAAAGCACAGAGCTGAGGGCCACCCCGGCGAATAACAGCAAAGGATTAAAATTAAAACCGAAAGTAAATAGCACAATCGCAAAGGCAGCGCTGATGGAAAGCAGGCTAAGGGACAAGGTTTTGGATAAAAGGTAATCACGCAAACGCAGAGGGCTAACAAAAAGATTCTGGAAAACACCCTGCCCTTTTTCAAAAAGGACTATTCCCCCGATAAAGAAGAAACCCAGCACACAGGGGTCGGTAAAAACCAGCAGCACTGCAGCCGGGGGTCGCAAGTCATGGGGCAGAAGGTTCAGGAAGGCGATATAGGAGAGGGTCACGATAACATAGACATAGTAAAAACCGTGGCGAAACTGGAATTTTAGATCATACTTGAGAACAGCAGCTGATCTCATGTCAGGCTCCTCCCGGTGACCTGGATAAAGATATCTTCCATCGTAGCTTCCAGGGTGTGCATGGTTTCTACATTTTGCTCTTTAAGCAGTTTTAAAAAAGTGCAGTTTTCCCCGATGCCGTTCATGGGAAAATCTTCTTTCATTAACATACCGTTGTCCCTGTATTCCAGGCGGACTACTTTTTGGCCTTCCTGCATCTTCAGGTTGCGCGGTGAATCGATGAGCGCTATATTTCCGTCAACAATAAAGGCAATGCGGTCGCAGATATCCTCTGCCAGCTGCATGTTATGGGTAGCCAAAAATATTGTCGTCCCTTCTTCCTTCCTTGCCTGCATAATCTCTTTGATCTTTTTGACGTTGGCAGGATCCAGGCCGGAACTGGGCTCGTCGAGGAAAACCAGTTCGGGATAGTTTAAAAAGGCGCGGCAAAAATTTAAGCGCATCCGCATCCCTTTAGAGAAAGAACCCACCCGCGTGACAGCATCATTTTCAAGACCGACCATGGTCAAAAGTGCCATGGGATCAGCTGTTTTACCGATGTACAAAGAACGGAACAGTTCAAGGTTTTCCAGGGCGGTGAACTTTTGATACAAATTCGGCACCTCAAAAGCTACTCCGATGCTTTCATAAAGATCGGGAGAGGGCTTGTCCATTGCTCTGTTCAGCACTTCCACCTTTCCCTCGTAGCCCTTCAGCACCCCGATCAAGATCTTTTTTAGGGTACTTTTCCCTGCCCCGGAGGGGCCGAGAAACCCGAATATTTCTCCCTGCTCCAGGCTAAAAGAAATCTCTCGGATTGCCTCCACTTCTGCCCCGGGGTAGCGGTAATCTAAATCCTGCACCTTGACTACTTCCATATCAACTGCTTTCCTCCTTAATCAGGCCGTTTGCTATCATTTTGATATAGTGATTTGCTACTTGGGGATAGATTTCTTCTTCGCTGAAAGACCTGGTCAAGAAAATCACTCCTAGGTATGCTCAATTTTAAACAAGAAATTGTTTATTGCTCATATACAGTGTTTAAATGCCGCCAGCTTATCACTTGCCCTTTCTCCCTTTTCTGCGTGCTCTCACCACCATAAACAATAAAACCCTGCTTTGCCTCTTTGAAGGCAATCTTTTGCCAGTAAAGCAGCCCTTTAAAAAAGTCTTTATTGATGGTTTTGCCGGCTTTTATTTCAACCGGCGTTAATTTATCACCTGATTCGATTATACAGTCAATTTCGTTACCATGATTATCTCGCCAGAAATACAGGTGGGGCATTAGTCCCCGGTTTAACCTGTATTTATGCAGCTCAGATAAAACAAAGGTTTCGAACAGGCCACCTTTTAGAAAGTGGGTATCTAATTGGGCTTTGCTTTCAATGCCAAGCAGTGATGAAGCGAGGCCGGGGTCAAAGAAATAGATCTTCGGCTGCTTGATTAGACGCTTGTTAAAATTCTTGTAATACGGCTGGTGTAAAAATATTACAAAGCTGGCTTCAAGAATGGAAATCCACGATTTTGCAGTGTTATGGGTAATACCGCAATCATTTCCGAGTGAGGACAAATTGAGAATCTGGCCGGTTCTGCCGGCGCAAAGTTTAATGAAGCGCTGAAAAGTGCCTAGATCAATAATGTTTTTAATCAGCCGGACATCTCTTTCAATATAGGTTTGAATGTAGTTGGAGTACCAGATTTCGGGTTCAATATGCTGATCAAAGATCCTGGGGTATAAACCAGTAAAAAGCAACTCTTCCGGGGAGTCAATTTTATAACCTGCCTCGAATAGCTCTTCCAAGCTTAATGGTAGCAGCGTAGTAATTGCAACCCGCCCGGCTAAGGTTTGCGATATGGTTTCCTGCAGCAGGTAATTGTTCGATCCTGTTAGAATAAAAATGCCTGGTTGATTTTTGTGATCTACAATAGTTTGGATATATGAGAATAATTCGGGTGTTCTCTGAATTTCATCAAGAATTGCTCCCTCTGGATAAGCCGCCAGAAATCCCCTTGGATCGGTCTGGGCAAATTCTCTATTGTCCGGTTCTTCAAGCGATACATAACTTTTTTCCGGGAAAGTATATTTCACCAGGGTTGTTTTACCGGACTGCCTGGGTCCGATAATTGAAATTATCGGGAATTTGCTGGCAAGGTTTAAAAGGTTGTTATGTAATTTACGTTTGATCATAGGGTAATTATAGCATCAAGTGTACAATTTGTAAATGATATTACCAATTTGCACGTTTAAGGCACGTCACCAGACCAAGGGGACATTAATTTCGGAACACAGTGATAATTTTTTTCTCCACCCTCAATTACCAGGAACTAATTAAACTTTTAGGTGGAACAATCATCTGGAAGAGGAAAGTGATTGCCTGCCCACTAAAATTGATCGTGATTGAACCCCGTGATTACATCAGATGCTATCAAGAAAATCTAATAATACCCGGTTTGTCCTGTCGGGATTATCCTGGTT
>SKPU01000205.1 GCA_007119335.1 Syntrophomonadaceae bacterium | reverse complement strand
TGGGTCCTTTTATTGGATCCATACCAGCAGTAATTATCGTGCTTCTCGATTCACCTTTAACTATGCTGATGGTGATTATTTTAATCATTATTGTCCAGCAGATTGAAAGTATGCTAATTTCTCCCCAGATCATGGGCCGCAAACTTTCCTTAAGTCCGCTGGCAATTATTGTAATTGTCCTGGTTTCCGGGCGCCTGGGTGGCTTATTAGGCATTATTTTAGCCATCCCCACCTTTACTGTGCTTAAAATAATTGTTAACCACATTTATGAGTATTATCAATTGAGCATAACCGATCCGCAAAATCACCCAGAAAAGTAAAACCTTGTTATAGTCATTATCTTAATTAGCTTTTTGCATTGCACATAAAAAAGCTTTGTATAATACTATATTTAAACTCAGCTGTAAGGAGTGGCTATTTAGTGAAAGAAAAAAAAGGGAACTGCCTTTCAAAAAAAGGTTCAAGCCTGGAAACCCTGCTCGCAGAAATGAAGGAAGCCCGCTCTGCTGATGTAGGCTGGAAAAATGGTCAGTCCTGGGGATTGGTCTATCATGCAGGAGAAGAGGTCGACCAGGTTATCAAAGAAGGCCACAATCTCTTTTCTCATGGCAATGCGCTTGATCCTCAGGCTTTTCCCAGTTTAAAAAAATTTGAAACAGAAGTAGTGGCCCAAACCGCTTCTTTACTAAATGCCGGTCCTGACGCAGTTGGCTCAATGACTTCAGGTGGCTCAGAGAGTTCACTAATGACCGTTAAGGCCAGTCGCGACCAGGCTTATTCTGAGAAACCACAGATTACCGAACCGGAAATGATCATTCCTGAAAGCGCTCATCCCGCCCTTGACAAGGCCGCACACTACCTGAGAATTAAAACAGTGCGCATCCCTCTCGCCACAGATTACCGGGTTGATTTAGAAGCTGTGCGTCAATCGATTAATGCAAATACCATATTACTGGTTGGTTCTGCTCCGTCCTACCCACATGGAGTAGTTGATCCGATTGAAGAACTGGGACAGTTGGCTCTTGAAAGAAATATCAACCTGCATGTCGATGCCTGCCTGGGTGGTTTTGTCCTTCCATTTTTAGAACGCCTGAATTATTTTGTTCCGCCTTTCGATTTTAGAATTCCGGGGGTTACGTCTATTGCTGCTGACTTACATAAGTATGGTTATACAGCAAAGGGGGCGTCATTGGTTATCTATCGCAATTCAAAACTACGCCGCCACCAATTTTTTACTTTAACCAGCTGGCCGGGCGGTCTTTTCGGTTCTTCAACAATTACCGGCACCAAACCGGGAGGTCCTATTGCCGCTGCCTGGGCAGTGCTCAACTACCTGGGAGAAGAAGGCTATATGCGCCTGGTTAGAGAAGTAATGGATACCACCTGTATTCTACAGGAAGGAATCAAGAATACCGGCCAACTCGAAATACTCGGCCAACCAGTGATGAGCGTTTTTGCTATAGGCTCTAATAAACTGGATATCTACGCTCTTGCTGACGCTATGGTCAAAAAGGGGTGGCAGCTGGGAAGACAGCACCTACCCCCCGCCTTGCACCTTACCGTTACCCCGCCCCATACAAAAATAAGAGAAGCCTTTTTGGCAGATCTAGAAAAAGCTGTCCGAGAAGTAGAAGATCAGGATCCTGAAAACTGCGAGGGAATAGCAGCCATGTATGCTATGATGGGAACCATGTGCAGCCAGGTCGATTTAAAAAGCTTTGCGATAGATTACCTGGATAAAACTTACCGGGTATAAAAAGTAATCTTTTAACCAATGCACTACGATAAATCGAAAAAAGGAGTTATCTTAATGGTAGAGAAAAAACCTCTAGTAACAATCGAAATGCAAGACGGCTCGATTATCAAAATCGAACTTGATCCGGAAAGCGCGCCAAATACAGCGCGTAACTTTATCCACCTGATCAATAAAAAGTTTCACGACAAACTGGTCTTCCACCGGGTCATTCCCGGGTTCATGATCCAGGGCGGTTGCCCAAAAAGTAATGGTACTGGCGGACCTGGTTATAGAATCAAAGGAGAATTTTCTGCTAACGGGCATCCCAACCCGATCACTCATCAACGAGGGATACTTTCAATGGCCCGGGCCCGCGATTATGATTCTGCCGGATCACAATTTTTTATTACAGTAGATGATGCCACACATTTAGACGGGCAGTATGCTGCATTCGGAAAAGTCATTGCAGGAATGGATGTAGTCGATCAAATAGTAAGCGTTGAACGTAACAAAGATGACGACAGACCTTTTTATGAGAAGCAGATAAAAAAGGTCACAGTGGATACATTCGGAATCAAATACGGAAAACCCGAGATATTAAAAAATTAGGGGGGCTTTACCGATCTGAGAATTCATCTTCATCAACCAGCCAGGTATTAGTTATATCTGATTCTACCTCACAAATCATAGGTTTATGTGGTAAAATCATTAAATCAATTCATTAATCCTGCCTGCCACAGCTTCAATATGAGCAGGGGTAGTTCCACAGCAACCGCCAACAATCGATGCTCCGTGCTTGATACATTCCACAACCCCTTCTGCATATTCTTCAGGTTGCATATCATACCTGGTCTCGCTATCAACCAGTTTAGGGATTCCTGCATTGGGCTGGAGGATTAAAGGCAGCGCAGTCGCTTCTTTGTAGAGTTTAGTAATAGCAGCCATCCCTAAGGGGTCGAGATCGCCACAGTTCGCACCCACAGCCACGGCTCCAAATTCTTCGGCTGCTGCTGCAGCCCCTTCAACGGTGCTACCCATTATGGTCCGGCCACCTTTTTGAGGTGTTGAATAAGCCAGAGATAAAATCAAGGGCAGGTTGGTTTTATCTTTACATGCTCTGAGAGCGCAAACCGCTTCTCGCAAGTCAGTAAATGTCTCGATGATTAAACCATGCACCCCTTCCCCGGAAAGAATAGCAGCCTGCTCAGCATAATTATTATAAATTTGTTCCTCAGAATAAGAACCGTAAGGCTCAAGTAATTGCCCGGTAGGTCCAATATCACCAAAAATTAGTTTGTCAGAACCGGCAGCCTCCCGGGCTAAACGAACCCCGGCTTTATTCACTTCTCCAACATCTATATTCAGGCCATGTGATTCAATACTAATTCTATTCATAGTAAAAGTGTTGGTTATCAAAACGTCAGAACCGGCACCGGCATATTCCCGGTGAATATCAAGCACCGCTTCCGAATTATTTATATTACTCATACCACTTGTATCACAGCCCCGCTCAGACAATAAAGACCCCATACCTCCGTCAAAAATTATAATTCGTTTCTTTTCTTGCAGTTCACTGAATTTCACTTTGCCAATCTCCTTTACATTAAATTAACTAAACCTAACCCGGACAAGCCGGTACCATAAAAGTTGGATTTCAAAATGACCCCTAATAAACGTAGTGTACGTCGGCATTTGCGGGATCGCTCAAAAAAGTCTTACCAAATTTGCGCAGAATTTTAGTGTTAAGGGCCTAAGGCCTAATAT
>SKPU01000245.1 GCA_007119335.1 Syntrophomonadaceae bacterium | reverse complement strand
GGAAGAATATAAACAAATGCTTGAAGACCTTAAAGAGTGAGTTGTCAAGGTTACAAGGGCGCTGACAAAACCAGGCCTATGAAACTGTCCTGCTTTTTATATCCTCCGGTTAGTCGATTTGCTTGACGATAATTTAGTTAGACACCAATAATCTTGACTTGGGCCAAAATGTAAGTTAAAATGCATAGTAAATCAATAGTAATTATAGTCTATATATTTAAAGGCGCATTAAAACTATAAAGCCTGCATGCATTGCCAACTTTATAATGAAACATTCCCTGGAGATGTTAAAAGTTTGCCCCCTGATCTATTTACTCCCGTTTAAGCTGAACCTATCATTTACACTAGTTGTCGAATAATGGTTTTTCCATATCAATATTATAAACAACCGGAAAGAAGGCGGCGGTTTTATTAATCGTGAAAAATGAAAGAAATAAAAAGTGAATAAAGTATGAGGTTGCAAGACCTGAGAAGAAATGTTATACTATACCCCAGTATGGTATGCAAGGGTTGGGTTTGATTCTATGAAAGATGAATTAATCAATTACGATAATTCTCTGCAATGCAAAGCAGAGAATGTCGATAAACTAATAAATTAATAACGCTGAATGCGGGGTGGGAAAATGAGTGAACCGTTAAATAAGGCTGAATTAAAAAAAGTCGTGATTAGAATAGAGGGCATGAGCTGCAGCAGCTGCGTCCAGAACATCGAAAAAGCTTTACAACAGGCTCAAGGTGTCCAGTCAGTCCAGGTAAACTTTGCAGCAGAAAAGGCTTATGTTGAATATGATCCTTCTCAGATAGACGAGACTGCTTTGCTGGAGGTAATAAAGAGCAGCGGTTACCAGGGAGAACTGCTTGGTGATGAATTGACCACAGTATCCTTTACGGTTTCCGGTATGACCTGCAGCAGTTGTGTACAGCGGATTGAAAAAGGCTTGAGCAATGCGACAGGGGTTGCTGAAGCCAATGTTAATTTTGCTTCGGAAAAAGTTACGGTTAAATACAATGCTGCAGAAACCAGCCTGGCAGAACTTAAGCAGACCGTCCGGGATAGCGGTTATGAAGTGATCGAGAGTTTAGACGTCGAGAGCGAAGGAAGGGAAGAAAAAGACCATGAACTGGCTAAAATGGCTCATGCAGCCCGCCGGATGTGGTTTGCTGTTGCTATTGCCGCTCCGATGATGATCCTGATGATGGTTCATATGTTAGTGGTAGAGATTCCTTATTACCTGCCGATTATTTATATCCTTGGTTTTCCGGTAATCTTTTTTGCTGGTTGGGAGACCCATGTCGGCAGCTTTAAATCTGTGAAAAATCTCAGCCCTAATATGGACACCCTGGTATCAATGGGTTCCCTGATCCCTTATCTGCTCAATCTCAGCGTCATATGGATTCCGATCACCTCTTTTGTAGAGATGGCTACAGCTATTATGACTTTGCACCTTGTCGGAAGGTTTCTGGAAGCAAAGGCTAAAGGAAAAGCTTCCCAGGCCATTAAAAAACTCCTGGAGATGGAAGCTAAAAAAGCGCGGATCTTGATCGACGGTGAAGAAGTCGAGGTTCCGATCGAGGAAGTAAAAGCCGGGCAAGTAATGATTGTCCGCCCCGGTGAAAAAATACCAACTGACGGTGTTGTCATAGAGGGCAAGAGCAGCATAGATGAATCCATGGCTACCGGGGAGTCCCTGCCCGTGGAACGAACAAGCGGGGATGAAGTGATCGGTTCAACCCTTAACAAACAGGGTATCCTGCAGGTTGAGGCGACCAAAGTAGGTAAAGACACCTTCCTCTCCCAGGTAATTAAAATGGTGGAAGAAAGCCAGGGTTCCAAAGTCCCGATCCAGGAATTTGCGGATAAAGTCACCGGTTATTTTGTCCCGGCAGTGATCATGATCGCGACCCTGGCATTTGTATCCTGGATGATATTCCCGGAATTTTTTATTCCAATTGTTGAGTTTTTCAATTTCCCCTGGAGTAATGTCGACCTGTCGGTGTTTTCACTGGCCCTTCTGGCAACCATTGCCGTTTTGGTCATTTCCTGCCCCTGTGCATTAGGCCTGGCCACTCCCACAGCAATCATGGTCGGTGGCGGTTTAGGCGCAGAGAAAGGAATTTTACTCAGAAAAGGAGAGGCGATCCAGACGATGAAGGATGTCAGGATGATTGCCTTTGATAAAACGGGAACTATTACCAAGGGTAAACCTGAAGTAACCGATGTAATTACCTTTAATGGCAATACTGAAAATGATTTGCTGTTGTACGCCGGCAGCATTGAAAGCGCATCCGAACACCCTCTTGGTGCGGCTGTAGTCGAAAGAGCCAGAGAGGAAAACCTGGATTTGCACGCAGTAGAAGATTTTTCAGCTGTGAGCGGCCAGGGAGTCCAGGGCTTTGTCAATAATAAACAGGTTTTGGTCGGAAACCGCAACCTGATGAAGGTGAAAGAAGTAGCCTATGAGCAATATAAAGAAGAAATGGAAAGGCTTGAAGATGAGGCTAAAACAGCGATGTTAATCGCTATTGACGGGGATATGGCCGGTATTATTGCAGTGGCCGATACACTAAAGGAAGATTCTATACCGGCGATTGCCGAACTGGAAAAAATGGGACTCCGGACAGCAATGATTACCGGTGACAACCCGAGAACGGCAAATGCCATCGCCGGCAAAGTGGGCATAAGCAAAGTGCTGGCCGAAGTTCTGCCTGACGGCAAAGTTGATGAAATCAAGAAACTACAAGAGGAATTCGGAACTGTAGCGATGGTGGGGGACGGTATTAACGATGCGCCTGCTTTAAAGCAAGCCAATGTCGGGATTGCGATTGGGACCGGCACCGATATTGCCATTGAAGCAGCCGATATAACCCTGGTCCGGGGCGAACTAAGCGCGGTAATTGGAGCGATCAAGCTGTCTATTGCTACCTTTGGAAAGATTAAGCAAAATTATTTCTGGGCCTGGATTTATAATGCCCTGGCTATTCCGGCAGCCTTTTTTGGATTACTGCACCCGATGATTGGTGCGGCAGCCATGGCCACAAGTTCGATCAGTGTGGTTTTAAATTCAACCCTCTTGAAAAAGGCTAAACTTGAGCCGTCCTACCCGGATCAGAAGCCTCCGACTCCGGGGCCGAAAAAAGAGAAAGAAGTGCCTGTCGCTGCAAAGTGAACCGGTTCAAATAGGAGTCGTTAAACGCAGGCATATTGTAAATCAATAATGAATAGGAGGTGCAAGATAATGAGTCAGAAAAAAGCTGTTATAAATGTATCCGGAATGAGCTGTAATCATTGTGTTCAGAGTGTCGAAAAAGCCTTACAGCAGACTAATGGCGTTGATGCAGTCAAAGTCGATCTTGCTTCAGAAAAAGCTACTGTAGATTATAATCCGGATCAGTTAAATCAAGAGGACCTGCTTCAGGTAATCAAAGATAGCGGCTACGGAGCAGAATTGTCCGGTTAACAGCTTAAACAAGCTGTAACAAAAGGTTCCAGGAAGGAGAGGTTGATTATGTATCTG
>SKPU01000038.1 GCA_007119335.1 Syntrophomonadaceae bacterium | reverse complement strand
TAAGTTTCCCGGTCCAAAGTAAAATGCTCCAGCTCCCGGTGGGCAAAAGTGAGGAGAGTGCCACCGGGAGTTTCATATATCCCGCGCGATTTCATGCCTAACAAACGGTTTTCAACCAGGTCAATCCTGCCAACCCCGTGCCTACCTGCAATTTTATTCACTTCCTCGATTAATTGGACTGGCCCAAGTTTCCTACCGTTAACAGCATAAGGAATTCCTTTTTCAAAGCTAATCGATACCTCTTCGGGCTCATCGGGTGCATCCATCGGATCAACAGTCAGTCGATACATATCGCGGTCAGGCATGCGGGCCGGGTCTTCCAGCACTCCACCCTCAAAGCTGATGTGCCATAAATTACGATCTATGCTGTAAGGCTTTTCTGCAGTAACCGGGATCGGAATATTATGTTTATTAGCATACTCTATACAGTCACTTCGTGATTGCAGGGTCCATTCCCTCCACGGAGATATGATTTTTAAAAACGGATTGAGCGCTTTGACCGAGAACTCGAAGCGAACCTGGTCATTGCCTTTACCGGTAGCTCCGTGTGCGACAGTGGCAGCCCCGACTTTTTCAGCTATTTCTACCATTTTCTTTCCAATCACCGGACGGGCAATAGCCGTTCCAAGCAGATATTTGCCTTCATAAACTGCCCCTGATTGGACCATGGGAAAAATATAGTCGGTGACCAGTTCTTCCTGAATGTTTTCTACAAAAACCTGGGAAGCACCACTTTTATATGCTTTCTCCTCCAAACCTTCCAATTCACTCTCACCCTGCCCGACATCAGCGGTCATGGCCACAATATCGCAATTATATTCCTCCTGGAGCCATTTGATTATAACCGAAGTGTCCAGCCCGCCTGAGTAAGCCAGCACAATTTTTTCTTTTGCCATCATAGTTCTCCTCCTCATTTTCAAAACTAAAGTCCGATATCTATATAAATTAAAATATGATCATTCGGTAATTATGCGGTTCTCATATAATTAATTTTTGGCGCTGTGCTCTGTCAGCAAACTATTCAGGATTTTCAAACCATCTTTAAGCTCATTTTCACTAATCGTAA
The DNA here is from genome assembly GCA_007119335.1 of Syntrophomonadaceae bacterium. Lineage (GTDB taxonomy): Bacteria > Bacillota > Dethiobacteria > DTU022 > DTU022 > B1SED10-74M. The sequence goes on along the minus strand of SKPU01000038.1, from coordinate 2,455 downwards.
GCGGTGGCAAAAATCGCAGGATGTTGTCACCGATTGCGTTAATTAAAAGTCCTTCTTCGGTGCACCTGCCCTGGACTTGCTTTGCTGCTGGCTCTGATAACTCAAGTGCATATATTAAACCGACCCCTCGGTAATCTTTGACCAGGTTCGGATAATCTGAAACCGCTTTTTTTAGAGCTTCTTTCATTATTAAGCCTTTCTTCTGCACCTGCTCCATAAAACCATCTTCCTTTAAAATTTTGAATACTGCCCGGGCTGCGCTGCAAACTACCTGGTTTCCGCCAAAGGTGGAGGCATGCTCACCCGGCTGAAGCAAAGCAGTATAGGGGGCACTGACTATTAAAGCGCCAATCGGCAGGCCGCCGCCCAACCCCTTCGCTACCGTAAACAAGTCTGGACTTACACCCCAGTTTTCAAAAGCCCACAGCTTTCCGGTTCGGCCCATACCGCATTGCACTTCATCATAGATAAGTAAAAGGCCTCTACGATCGCAAAGTTCTCTTAACCCCTTCAGAAATGACTCTTCAGCAACATGTACCCCACCTTCGCCCTGGACCGGTTCAATCAACACTGCTGCTGTTTGATCATCGATCAGTTCTTCAAAAGAACCCAAATCATTGAAGTGGGCATAAGAAAAACCTTCAACAATCGGCTGAAAAGCTTGATGGTGTTTGGGCTGTCCGGTAGCAGAAAGGGTAGCCATAGTTCGGCCGTGGAAAGAGTTATAGGCTGTGACAATCTTGTATCGACCGGGATCTTTTTTACGGGCTAATTTAATTGCGGCTTCGTTTGCTTCTGCTCCGCTGTTCGCGAAAAACACTTTACCGCCGGGCAGCGAATTTTCAACTAACACTCTGGCCAATTCAACCTGTGGTTCGCTGTAATAGAGGTTTGAAGTATGAATAAGCCGGGCAGCCTGCTCACCGATCGCCCTGACTACTTCCGGATGACAGTGACCAACCACATTGACCGCGAGACCGCTTAAAAAATCAAGATATTTGCGCCCTTGTTCATCCCAAAGCCAAGACCCTTCTGCTTTAATCAATAACGGCGTTAAATCGGGGTTGCGATTATACGTGTTTATAATGTACTTACCTTCCAGGTTCTTAATGTTTCCCATTTGCAATTCGCCTCTCTTTTTAACCAATTTTTAATTGTTACTGCTTGACCATAGTGCCTACTCCAGAATCTGTAAAAATTTCTAAAATCATAGAGTGTAGAATTCTGCCGTCTATAATATGTGTCCGGCGGACTCCCCCATCCAGGGCCATCAGGCAGGATTCTACCTTCGGGATCATTCCGCCACTGATCTCGTCTTTAATAATCATCGTCCTGATTTCATCTCCGGTGATAGACGAAATAAATTCCTGCTTTCCATCCTGCTCGTGGTAAATACCATCTACATCTGTCAAAACAATAAGTTTTTCCGCCTTTAAAGCCACGGATAGTTCACCGGCCACATGGTCAGCATTAATATTAAGGCTTTCCCCGTTCAGACCGGAACCGATAGACGAAATAACTGGTATATAGCCGTTATCACTAACTGTATGGATCAGGGCAGGATTGATCTGAATTATTTCACCGACCCTGCCCAAATCAACAGTTTTACCCTCCTGATCACCTTTTACAGGTTGTTGACCTACCCGCCTGGCCTGAAGGATTTCAGCATCTCTACCGCTAAAGCCAACCGCATTACCTCCCTGCTGGTTAAAAAGGCTAACAATTTGCTGATTGATTTTGCCGTTCAAAACCATCTCGACAATCTCCATCGTTTGATCATCGGTGACACGCAGCCCGTTAACAAATTCCGGTTCTTTGCCCATTCTATCCATTACTGCAGAAACTTCTTTACCACCACCGTGAACCAGGACCGGCTTGACCCCAATATATTTAAGCAAGACCAGGTCCAGTATTACAGAATTCATAAGCTCCGGGCTAACCATAGCCTGACCGCCATACTTAATGACAAAATATTTGCCGCTAAAAGTTCGCATGTAGGGCAGCGCTTCTATAAGAACTTCCGCTTTAGGAATAAGTTTGTTCAATTCTTCCTGTTTCATGCTTCTCACCCACTTTTAATAATCTAAGAGCGATAATCACTGTTAATACTGATATATTCATGGCTCAGGTCTGTTCCCCAGGCCGTCACTTCTACCGACCCCTGTTTGAGATCAATTAAAAGGTCCTGATCTCGATTCTTCAAGACCTTCTTCATTTCTAGTTCACTAAACGGTACTGACCCACCGTCAACTGCAACCTGGTATGGACCGATCTGAATATCAACCCGGTTTGGATCAAAATCAATACCGGCATAACCAAGCGCGACTAGAATACGTCCCCAATTGGCATCTTCACCATAAAAGGCAGTTTTAACCAGGGGAGAATTAAGCACACTGCGCGCCATCACCCTGGCCCCTTCTTCATCAGCATCCCCTTTGATGATAAGTGTAATCAC
>SKPU01000027.1 GCA_007119335.1 Syntrophomonadaceae bacterium | reverse complement strand
GAACTGACAGATGATTTGCGGGTTCATCAGTATTTTGTTGAAGTCTGCAGATCTCTTAAACAGTCTTAGTTAATATGCCAAAGCTATAAAGCAATCAAGATGTTCTTCGGCTTCCGACCAAGAGTCGGCATCTTCATTGATCAACAACCCAGCTTCACCCTACTGGTAAAACTTAAGCGGCAGAAAAACCCCACAAACAGATTCTTCTCCGGATATGGCCTTAGATCAAGTTTTTTATTCCCACTCAATAGTGCCCGGTGGTTTGGAGGTTATATCATAAACCACTCGGGCTACAGCGGGAATTTCACCAGTAATCCGCGCTGAGACTTTCTCCAGCAAATCATCACGCAGTCGGGCCCAGTCTGCAGTCATCGCATCTTCTGAAACTACTGCTCTTAAGGCAATGACCGGCCCGTAGTGTCGTCCGTCTCCCTTTACTCCGACCACTTTCACATCGGTTAAAACCGCAAAATACTGCCAGAGCTGATCGTTCATCCCGGCCTTAATAATTTCATTTCTAAAAATTGCATCAGCCTGCTGCAAAAGATCTAGTTTTTCAGCTGAAACCGCACCAATAATGCGCACTGCCAGTCCCGGACCCGGGAAAGGCTGCCTCTTTAAAATCGTATCAGGTAAGCCCAGTTCGGCCCCGACCAGGCGGACTTCGTCCTTGAAAAGTTCACGGATCGGTTCGATCAACTCAAAACCAAGCTCTTCAGGAAGACCGCCAACATTGTGATGAGATTTAATTACCGCAGAACCTTGTACAGAACCGCTTTCAATAACATCAGGATAAATTGTGCCCTGGGCAAGATAAGCAATATCACCCAGCGATAGGGCTTTTTCCTTAAAAACAGCGATGAACTCATTGCCGATGATACGCCGTTTTTCTTCCGGATCAATTACTCCATCTAAGCGTTCTAAAAATCTATCTGCTGCATCGACATGGATAAACTGGCCCTGTAAGCCTTCCCGGTAAAGTCTGGCCACCTCTGCCGCTTCATCAAGCCTTAAAAGGCCGTGATCAACAAAGATAAAAATTGCCCTGTCACCGAGAGCCTTGTCTAGTAGAAAAGCGACTACTGAGGAGTCAACCCCCCCGCTCAAGGCACAAACCACTTTTTGATCTTCTCCTACTATGTTACGAATCTTGGCTACGCTATCATCTATAAAACTGCGCACGGTCCAGGTTTCACTGCATCCGCATACTCTATAAAGGAAGTTCTTGAGAACGTTTTCACCTCCGGGAGTATGCACTACTTCGGGATGAAACTGCAGGCCATAGATCTTTCGCCGATGATCGCCGATGGCAGCCACTGTCTTATTTTCAGAGCGGGCCAAGACATTAAAACCCGGTGGAGGGTTTATAACTTCATCCTGGTGGCTCATCCAGCCGGAGCAAAAATTCAGATCACTGAAAGAATCATCTTTAAAAAGTGGTTCGGGTTCTTCTATGCTAAAAGAAGTACGCCCAAATTCCGAACGACTCCCTTTTTTAACTTCTCCGCCCAGATCACCAGCTAAAAGATGCATCCCGTAGCAAATACCGAGGATAGGGATACCTCCTTCATAAATTGCCTGGTCACAACGCGGGGCATTCTCCTCATAAATACTGGCCGGGCTGCCGGAAAATATTATCCCGGCCGGATTAAAACTTCGGATTCTTTCCCAGGAAGCATTATAGGGAAGCATTTCACAGTAAACCCCGGCCTCCCTTATTCTACGGGCAATCAGCATGCTGTACTGCCCTCCAAAATCGAGCAAGACTACCTTTTCGCTTAAACTTCCTGTGTTGTCTTCCAGAAAGTGCCCCATATCAACTCACCTTTCCTCTCGTTTTTCCAAGTTTCGGGTAAAGCCCGGTAAAACAAGCGCTGCATAATTTATGCTGCTCTTTTCCGACAGCACTGTATAAATCGCTCAGTTCAGCAAAAGTTATCGAATCTGCTCCGATTTCCGCCGCCAGATAGTTTAAATCAGAGTCCAAGGCAGCCAGATCCCGGGCTAAAGGAATATCAATACCGTAATAGCAGGGGTGCTTATACGGTGGTGAAGCAATACAGAGGTGAACTTCAGCAGCACCGGATTTTCGCAGCAGCGCAGCGAGCACGCGGGCGGTTGTTCCCCGCACCAGAGAGTCATCTACTATAGCCACTCTCCTGCCCGTGATTAGATCTTTAACCGGATTAAATTTAAGACGCACAGCCATTTCTCTTTCATTCTGCGTAGGCTCGATAAATGTCCGCCCCAGGTAAGAGTTACGGTGGATCGCCCACTCCATGGGTAAATTTAAACTTTCAGCAAGCCCGATAGCTGCACTGACCCCTGAATCAGGAGAAGGTATAACCATATCAAGTCCGGCAGTAATCCGCCTGGCCAACAATGAACCGACTTTCTTGCGGAACCCATAAACGCTTTGCCCTCCGAGAATACTATCGGGCCGGGAAAAATAGACATGCTCAAAAACGCAAAGCGATGATTCGCTGTCTGAAACCTGTTTGTATGAACTAAGACCCTTTGGGCCAGCCGTTACGATCTCTCCGGGCTCAACTTCCCTTATAAAAGAAGCGCCTACCGTATCGAGGGCAGCTGTTTCTGACGCAAAAATAAAGGCTTCCCCCAAACAGCCGATCATGAGAGGACGGAAACCATTCGGATCACGAAACGCAACTAGCTGCTCTTCGTCTAATACAACAGCTGAATAGGCCCCTTCAATGATATTCATCGCATTTTGAACAGCGCTGACCAAGCCCCGCCTTTTGAAACGGGACAGATAGCTCAATATGATTTCTGTATCAGAAGTTGTGTGAAAGATATGCCCGTCGCCGAGCAGTTTATTGTGTAGACGCCTGGTGTTAGTCAAATTGCCGTTGTGTGCAAGGGAAATCCCGCTTTGATCAGCTGAGCGGGCCACCAGGGGCTGGGCATTAACTACAAAACTTGAACCGGTGGTCGAGTAACGGACATGGCCCAGGATCGTCTTTGAATCAATTGCAAAAAGGGTATCGCGAGGAAAAACATGATCGACTAAGCCCATACCTTTAATATGATTTATACCTTGTTCACAATTAAAGGCCATCCCGGCGCTCTCCTGGCCTCGATGCTGCAGGGCAAGCAAACCAAGGTAAGTGATCAGGGCAGCGTTGTCGGGACCCTGATAATTGTAAATGGCAAAAACACCACACTTATCCTGAGGCCGCCAGCCATTTGAATAATTGTTATCTAAATCAATTCTTTTGAGCACGTTATTAAATTTCAACGGGGCAGACCTAATCTCCTTCAATATATATTTAAATTATAATAAAGACGTCAATACCCCTCATCGTGAATTACCTGCTCCACTAAGGTTTGTTCACTTCGGATTGACATTTCATGTAAGGATTATAGGATATGGAAAACACCATTTGGATATTAAATATTAACCTGAGCATACTGCTTTACTATTCATATTAATTCCTATTCTCGGAATATAAGAAATTAAATCTTTCCCTTGACATCCTTCCTTTTTATGTATAAACTTAT
>SKPU01000079.1 GCA_007119335.1 Syntrophomonadaceae bacterium | reverse complement strand
GTTTAAAGGTATCCATCCGGCCGGTATAAATCAAGTTAAGCATAAAGGTCTGTATCGCATCATCTAAATGATGGCCGAGGGCTACCTTGTTACACTCCAACTTTTTGGCAGCCTGGTGCAGGGCACCGTGACGCATATTTGAGCACAGGGCACAGGGGTTCTTTTCCTGCCTTCGCTCAAAAACTATTTTTGCAATTGCTGTTTCCTCTATATGCAGGTTGACATCAAGCTTTTGGGCTAAATCATGAAGAGGCTGCGGGTCGAGTTCCCAACCAAGATGAACATAAATAGCCTGCAGGCTAAAATCAACGGGAGCATGACGCCGAAATATGTCCATAAGATAAAGCAGTACTGCACTGTCCTTCCCCCCTGAAAGACCCACGGCCACTTTATCGCCTTCTTCGATCATCTTAAAGTCATAAATTGTTCGTTTAACCTTGGTAAGAAACCATTTTCTGTCACTGCGACGCAATTCACAGGCACCCTTTCTCCAACTAAGCGGTACTAATTAAGTTATAATAGCATAATAAGTATTATCTCATTTCTTATTATACTAGAAAACTGCAATGCCAGTGTGCTTAACACCCCCTTGTAAATTCTAAAATTTTGTAATTAGGCTTTCCTTTCCCTCCAAAAACCCCGGTTTTACTGTGTGTAAGCTTTCCCCAAACCGACTTCAGTTATATCTCCTTTCTTTAGGCCCATTACATCGGCGGCCCTTTTGTATAGCCGTAAACCCTTGAACAGTTAACTTCCGGTAAAATTTCGGTTCCCTTGTTTTTCCCTGGCCTGTCATGTAAAAAGAGCTTTTTCCCCCAAAAGAAAGAAGTCAGAAAAACATTCTGCGGAGAAGAGTTGGTTTGTTCTCCACCAGGGGAAAACTATAAATCGTCTGATTGCCGAAGCTATTATTTTTGCTCAACCGATTGTCTGGGGGATTTTGAGGTTAGTCTGCCTGCCTGCAGCTCTATTTCAAGCTGAATACGGTATATGGAAAAGATTAATCGGATCAGCACCACTAACGGAATCGCCGGTGCCAGACCTCATCACCTGAGTAAGCATAATAAATAAATGCTTTCTGCCTTCTGAAATAGTTCGGGTCATGCTCTATTACGTTGCAACCCGGCCTATTTAATTTTTGAATTACCGCATCTACTCACGGTTGAGAAAATCTGGCTGAAGCCGTAGGCAAAGAAGTGGCGGTATATCAAAAACCTCGATCTCGGTCTGGCCGAGTTTAAAAACAAATCATGCAACTACATGATCCTGGAAAAACTTTGCAGCAGTCACATCGGTCACTACTGGCTCTGAAAAAATTTTTACGCATCGGAAATAAGATTATGGTCAGCTTCCCTAATTTCAACTACAAAGGAATAATTGGCCAGCTGCTGCAGACAGGAAGAATGCCGGTTACCTCTTCTTTTCCTTATAAATGGCAAAACACTCCAAACATTCATCTTTTCACACTCGCCGATTTTATGGATTGGGCCGGCGAAAACGATGTTTAAATTAACAAAGGCTATGCTGCCGAAAATTTGGAAGTTCGTCCTACAAAATGTCCGAAGATAACACAGAAGCGGAAGAACTGCTGTTTATCTTTAAATCGTGACAGATACAGCAGTCAACCGTTTAAACAATTATAACCTAAACTAGATTAATCACTGACCGGAGGATTAGCAAGCGCACTTTACGAATATACCGGGAGCAGGAATTCAGGAATTGCTTGTTCAGTGCCTTCAATCCCCCATCTATTACTATCTAATCACCCCTCCCGGATATGTGAAAATAAGCTCATATATTGTGACAAAATTAACTTGTATTGTGAATAATATAACTTATCATAATCTATTGACAATTCCATTAATTTGAGTTAGCATAGGGTCAAGCTTAAATACTATCATTTATATATAAACACTATCATATATGGTAAATAAGTGGATCTGGAGGTGATTATATTGGGATAGTGTCCTGAATTTTAGTGGCAGGTAAAGATTGCTTACAATAACTAAGGAGGTTTGATTATGCCAGTCTTGATTTTAGGCGGATTATCGTTGTTCTTAGTAGGAATTTTTGTTGGGACGTTGCAAACCAACTCCCGGGTTACAACTCCCAGCAATAAAGGTAACATTGCTAAAGGAGAAGTTAATAGCAAAATTGACTACTTGCATTATGATAAAGAGGAAATCGCTAATGAATGCATTGATAATAAATGTGACTACCTGCATTATGTCGAACATGGCCACTTTAACAAGATCTAACAGCAATACAACAACCATTAAGTCTAGATCCAAGCTGAGGATTTTAACTAAAAAACATTGCCGGGCTTAATCGGCTCCTCCACAAACTGGTTGGGGGAGTCATCTTATGGTTATGCATTAATCAACAGGAGGAGAAATGCCAATCAGCATGAAAATTTATTTGCAATCTTATCAACATCTCCTGATATTAGTTATTTTATAATACCCTTCAATTGTTCTTTATATTCAGTAACACCCATACACAAATTAATATTAGAGGACAGTAATTGCTGGAATCTGTATTATTTGAGGATAATCTAACAGTTTCATCATCTAAACCCATTTAAGCCGGTAGCAGGGCCAGTATTGCCAGGCCCTTCCTTTAACCAATACTGGGCCGGTTATTAAGCTTTCTCCATATTAACCTCAATTATATCTTCTTCCTTTAGGCCCATTACATCGGCAGCCGGGTTTTATTCTGACATCCCGGTGGGGCTTCTGAACTTTTTGCCGAAGCCGAGAATGTGGTTACTTATATTTTAAGCAGCGCTGGATAAAGCAGGGATAGTATGTCAACCCACTGCTAAAAGTAACAAATCAACGCATCTACGGCTCAGGCTGAGAATGTGTATATTTTACAGCTGAAAAAAGCCTCTTGGTGAGTGATTTGCCGGTATACGAGAGAAGACATGGTTTGAGTTATTCCGTCAAACAAGCTAGACTGTTACAGATATGTTATAATCGTTAACATATTATAAAGTTACCTTAGTTTGTCAGGGAGAGTTATTAATTATGAGATGCAACTTGCTCAGGACCATGAAGATTCACTGCTCCTGGTATATGATCGGTTCCGCGCTGGTGATCTTTACTGTGCTCGGCCTGTTTCATTACTCAAATAGCCAGGCATATATCGTTTCTGTAGGCGGCCATGAAGTAGGAATCGTGGAAGATGCCCTTGATGTAGAGGTTTTTGTTGAAAGATTTACTGAAGAGTACAGCGAACTATCCGGGATGGAACTGGAGTTTAACAAGGAATTGACCTTCGCCAGAGAATTTCGGCCGGATTGTAACCCTGACCTGGAAGCTGTGCAGCGCAGCATTAAACAAATTGCTTCGTTTTTGACAAAAGCCTACATGGTCGAAGTAGACGGCAAACCGTTTGTTCCGGTAGCCTGTGAAAACGACCTGGAAATAATGCTTGAGTCCCTGGAAGAAAGATATGCAGGGGTAAATGAACGCGATACTGCCCAGGTGCTTGAGTTCAACGTGGAGGAAGATTTTGAACTAAAAGCAATCAAAGTCGATCCCAGGTATGTATATGCAGCAGCAGAAGCCGTATCGCTGCTCAAGGTCAATGGCAGCGACAATCCCTTAATGGCCGATGCCCGCCTGTCAAAAGCTTTCCAGAATTCATCGCATCCTCCAACTATTATTGCGCATGAATACAATTCGGGGCCCGCTCTCGAAGAAGCTGCGGAAGCAGTCCGGCTATCCAACAAGACGAACGCTGTGGCTGCTGACATCACCGTCCGCGTTAGAACCCTTGAAGAAATTACTGTAACCGAGGAGATACCTCATTCAACCGAGTATATTTACGATGATGACCTGCCAAAGTCGGAGCAGGAGGTTAAAGAACCCGGCCGGGACGGTAAAAAAGAAATCGTTTACCTGGTGGAAAAAGAAAACGGGCAGGAAATAGAGCGTGAAACAGTCAGTGAAGAGGTTATAAAAGAACCGGAACCCCGGGTGAAAATCCTGGGCCGCAAAGAAATGCCTTCACCCGGGACCGGGCAGTTTGGGTGGCCGGTGCAGGGAGAAGGGGTTATCTACAACGGGTTTAGCTCCAGTCATACAGGAATCGATATTCATATTTCTCACGGGACCAATGTCCTGGCCGCCGCTGACGGAGTGGTAACCCATGACAGGTACGGGGGCACCCAGGGCAAGTACCTGATTATCCAGCATGGTGAATACTGGACTCTATACCTGCATAACAGCGAGCACCTGGTTTCAAAAGGTGACCGGGTTAAAAGGGGACAGCCGATTGCCAGGGTTGGTACCACCGGCCGCGCTTTTGGCCCCCACCTGCACTTTGAAGTTCGGGAAGATGATGGATCCCGGGAATGGAATTCATACTACCAGCATAAGCCGGTCGACCCCCTGCAATTTTTTAACCGCCACTAATTTAATAATCTCCCCTAACCTTGCCCGGTGTGAAATGATCACTTTTATCTTGCCGGAAGTGGTGCGGGCAAGGCGGCAAATTCCCTCTTCGGCGTGACCGGCTGCCGCATCGAGGCTTTTCCCGCCTTTAAAATGCAAGGCCTTACAGTTCAAAACAAAAAACGGAAAAATATGCTCCTTCAAGATTCATAAAGAACATATGTTGCAGGGATTCTTTAGCTTATGATGAATTAATATGCTACGCAACAAGCAACAAATGCCCGGGAAAGGGTTTATTATAAAACCCGAACAATAGTTGATACCCCACAAGGGAAGAGGGAAACCCATAACTTAAAAATAGAATTGAAGTACACAAGAACCATGTAAATAAAGGGGGAAGGGTTATTGTGAATGAAATTGTAAAAGGCCTTGAAATAATCAAAAAGGACGATGATCTGATATCCCTGGGGTCGAGATTGGCGTTTCACCCATTAGCGATTAAGGAAGCCAGGGGAGCTATATTAATAGATTATGATGGAAATGAAATAATCGATTTTTTATCAGCTGCCTGTGTAGCGAATATTGGGCATAGCCATCCCAAGGTGATTGATGCAATTATTGATCAGACCAAAAAGTTTATTCACTACAATCCCGCTTATGCAGTTTTTGAGCAAATGGGAAATCTGGCAGAGGAACTGATTCGTATTACGCCTGGTAATTTCCCAAAGCGGGTGGCATTTAGCCTATCCGGGGGAGATGCCAATGACAATGCTATAAAAGTTGCCAGAAGCTATACTAAAAGAACAAAAGTTATTTCTTATCATCGTGCATACCATGGAACGACGTATGGGGCATTATCTTTATCCGCGGTTAGTTTAGCTATGAGAAAAAACCTGGGACCTTTCTTGCCTGATGTATATCACATACCTTATCCGGACTGTTATAGATGTAACAGCGCACCTACTGATTCTGGATGTAATATGGCTTGCATGGAACAACTAAAAGAATTATTTAATACAGTTGTCCCGAAAGAGGAAGTAGCAGCAATATTCTTAGAACCATTTCAAGGAGATTCGGGAGTAATAGAACCACCAGCCCAATACATCGAAGAATTAGTCAAGGTATGTAAAGACAATGGAATCCTTTTAGTGGTGGATGAAGTTCAAAGTGGCTTTGGGCGGACTGGAAAATGGTTTGCGAGCGAGCATTACGGTTTGGAACCTGACATGGTTGTCCTTGGAAAAAGCATCGCCTCGGGAATGCCTTTAGCGGCCCTAGTGGCACGAAAAGAGATCCTTGAGAGCTGGGCTGCACCTGCCGGATCCTTTTCAACAGCAGGAAACCCTGTATGTTGTGCGGCATCCCTTGCTACGATAAATGTTATAGAAGAAGAAGGACTTATTAAAAAAACTGAAGAGTTGGGACTCTATGCGGTTAAGCGTTTTGAAGAAATGAAAGGAAAACATGCTTTGATCGGTGATGTAAGAGGAAAAGGATTGATGTTGGGAGTAGACCTGGTAAAGGATCATAAAACCAAAAAACGAGCAAATGAGGAAACGGCAAAGATTTCTTATCGGTGCTGGGAAAAAGGCTTATTTATAACATTCTTCAGTGGTAATGTACTTAGAATCGCCCCGCCACTTATGATATCGAGGGAACAAATTGACAAAGCCTTAGATATTATGGAAGAGGCCTTAGGTGATGTTGAAGCAGGAAGAGTCCCGGATGAAATTTTAAAGAAAGTTAAGGGGTGGTAAGAAGATTAGGAGAATAGTTTTTAACATTAAAATCAGCAAGGTGAGACAGGAGGCATTTATTTGGTCCGTCATGTAAAAAAGAAAAAAAGGCTTGGAAAATCTTTGCTCATCCTGGTAATTCTATCTTTGATTGCCTTCGTCCTGGGTTATTTTTATGCAATTAGCGATCTCGGTTTCTGGTAAAAAAACTAAATTAAGCTACGCAAACCTCAAGGCAGCGCCCTGCCGTTTTCGCAGCTTATATTCTTTCAGCGGGCAAAGCGCCTGATCAGAGAGGAGAGTTGTAGTAACCCCTGTTATGTTGATGCCCGCTTTCAAAACCAATGGCTTCAGAAGAAAATGAAATCGCTTCGCTAGAGCGAACCTTTAGTGTTTATGGACCAGAACTTCAAAGTGGGGGAGTTTGAAACCGCTTTTACCTCTTCTGTTCAGCAGGCTGCGGGCCTGTTTTTCTGCTGCGGTGACAACCTGCAGACGGCGCACCCTGCTTCTGAGTTTTTCTAAGTATAATCCAAATCTGGATGCAGTTTTTTCAGATGCAAATTGCAGACCGTTGGTATCGACCACCATCTGGCTGTAGTAAGGGGGCACCATCCCCTTAAGAACCTGTTTTAATTCCTTTAAACTGACATTATCGGCAAATCCACGCAACTTCAGGTACAATATACCCTTTTGCTCTGTAAGCGACACTTTAAGCGCTGATAAGGAAGCATCTGTTGATTTTACCTTTCCGGCCGGAGCTTGCAGCATACGTTCTAACAGGGTCACCGGCTTAGAACTGACTGACTGCTGCCGCTTCAGGAATTGCTCATAGCCGCGGTTACGATATTCAAAGTGTCTGCTCAAGCCCCAACCGATTGCCCTGTGAAGAGCGGATGACCATCCGGTTCTGGGAACATTTTTAAATATATTTGAAAGTGAATAAAACTTTTTCAGAGCTTTTACTGTTTCTACCTGCAGCTCTTCAGGTGACATCATATCCGGCTTAAAAACAGCATGCTGTCCCTCATAGAGGGACCAATCATAGGTCATAATCCTACCTTCCTTTTCTAGCTTTTCATAGAAGGGAGTTCCCGGAAAAGGAGTAAGGATCGTAAACTGGATACTGTCGATATGGGCATTTATAGCAAAATCAGCAGTCTCTCTGATTGTTTCAACAGTATCTGCCTCCCCCCCAAATACAAACATCCCGTGTATCCTGATCCCATATTCGTGAAAACGGCGAATGGACTCTTCAATATCCTCAAAGCTCTGCTGCTTATTATAGCCCTTCAGGGTTTCTGGGTTAATCGACTCAAAACCGATATAAACAATACTGCACCCGGCCCTCGACATTAAATCCATTAATTCATCATCAAATGCTGCATCAGCCCGGACCTGGGCCCCAAACCCTTTGAGGTTAATGTCATCTCTTTCGATCATTTGCCTTAACAGTTCTTTGCTATGTTTAGGATTAGCGACAAAATTATCATCGCAGAAAAATAGATGTTTCCCGTCAAATTGGGTCAATTCTTCCAAAATGCTTTCCGTGCAGCGATAACGATAGCGGCGGCCAAACATTTGAGTAACACAGCAGAAACTACAATTATAGGGACAGCCCCTTGAAGCCATTACCGGGATACTGCGCATCGATGCAGATTTTTCAATCAGGGAGAGATCGGGAATGGGCAGCGTATCCATATCTATCCTTGATTCCAGGGGATCATTGTGAACCGGTTTTCCATCGGCCCAATATGACACCCCGGGGATGCCTTCCGGGATCCTTCCTTCTTCTATGGCCTGGACCAGGGGTAAAAAGCTGTATTCCGCTTCGCCTCGTACAATATAATCAGCAAACTGCAAAGCTTCATCCGGTAAAAATGAAGCATGAATTCCACCGATCACTACCGGGATATCATTAGACCTTAACAAACCTGCAATCTGGTAGCCTTCCCGGCAGGTAGCAGTTGTAGTTGATATCCCGACCAGATCTGCATCAAGGATCTCATCCCAGGGCAATGCATCACCCGTTCCCAGGTAAAAATTAACTTTATAACCGTTATTCTGTAGCTGCGTTCCCAGGATTGGCAGGCCCAGACGGGGCATCCGGACATGTTTGTAAACATGGTCCTCTTTTGATTGCGGCTCAATAAGAACGATTTTCTCCATTTCAAAAGCACTCCTTTCCCCTGATTGATCGGCCTTTCATTATACCATCATCACTCAAACCAAGACCTCGCAAATAGCCACATACATCTGCTCTAGATTCCTTCAATATTTGAACCCCATCTGAATCCCCTTTATAGAGACACAAAAGGAATAGGTAATAATCCCTATCCCTATCCCTATCCCTATCCCTTTTATAGCTAAAATTCTCTGATTACTACAAGTTATTTAATTAAACGTATGCAAAGCGGATACTGAAAATCTACTCCTTCATTAACTTTTATTGAAGCAACTATCACCATAATCAACCAAAATATAGCTACCCCAACCAAAAGGATGATTCCAATAATAAGAGGGATAAGGATAATAGAAGCAATTGTATAAATAGCTATACTGACCTGGAAATTTAAGGCTTCTTTACCCTGTTTGTCCACCCAGGCCGATTGATCTTTTTTGATCAACCAGATTATAAGGGGGCCGATCACGTTTCCAAAAGTTGGTAGCACCAGCTGGGCCAGAGCTGCAAGATGAGCTAACATCCCGAAAGTTTGATCGTCTCGACTAAGCTGAACTCCACCGCTCATTACGCAACCTCCTCCATCCTGGTTCCAATTTGTTTCAAATCTGCCTGGTTAATCTTCTTATAAGGTTTGAGCAATAACAACTTACCTGCTAAGCTGTATATCCATAATAAGACATCTAGAACTATATTGCAAGAGGTATAAACGGGTTTATATCTTTTAAGGCTGCATCTCTAACTGCTATGGTCTGTTCACTCAAACTCCTGGGGCTGGTTTTCAAGGTATTCCTTGAGCGTCAGACCTGATTCTTTCCATTCGCCGGCTTCATCAATCCCGATATAGCGGTAATGCCAGGGCTCGTAAATATAACCGGTAATATGTTCTTTGCCTTCAGGATAACTCAGGGCAAAACCATATTTGTGAGCATTATCAGCCAGCCACCGGCTCTGTTTGGTTTGCCCAAATTGATCGGAAAAGTCAACCGCAGTTCCCCCGAAATCCACGGTGGTGCCAAGTTGGTGTTCAGATTGTCCGGGGCGGGCGCTAAACCGGTTTGCTGCTTCTTCACCATGCTGACTGGCATAATCCTTAAAAATTCTCTTTTGGGTTGCATAACTTCGGTAGGCGGAACGAATACTTAAACTTACCCCATCACGATCAGCTTCATCCCACAATTCTTTGAGGTGTTCAAGCGCTTCCTCGCGCAGCTGCATATCGTAAGAAGGATTCATATAGCTGGGGATCAGTTTTAAATTGGAAGGCACGTAATCGCTTTTCAAGGTTGTATCTTTCGTGACCAGGGCCAGAAGATAATCGCCGTCCGCAATCACCTTTACTTCCTGATCATGATCAGGATCGTCACTGCTCCGTTCATCGGTGGGAGGCTCTACATCATTAGCACGATCGCGATCCGGATCTTCGTCCTCAATTTCCTGATCATCTTCTTCATCTTCCTCAAATGGATCATCAACTTCAGGCCGATCATCCGAAACCTCTTCTTCGATCACGGCAGAATCATCATCTTCCCCGTCAAGTTCAGCGGGTCTATCTTCCATAATTTCGGAGCAGCCCACCACAACATAAATCATGGTTACGATAATGGTGGTGAATAAAATCAACCTCAGCTGATATGTTTTTTTCTCAGGCAATAAAACCCCTCCACATGAATCTATCTATAGATATCCTGCTGAATTTATGCTTATTCAATAGAAGCAGCTCGTTCATGAAGCAACTTATTTAGCATAAAGCAACTCTTCCGCTTTGCCGATAATCACAGCCGCGCTAATCCCCCGCTTCTCCATAACCAGCGGACCCGGCGCAGAATTACCAAAGTCGTCGAGGCCGATGATAGCCCCTTTTGGGCCTGCAAAACTTTCCCAGCCCATAGGCAGGGCAGCTTCTATAATAAGCCTGCGGGCAGCTGATTCAGGCAGGATCTCTTCACGATAAGCCTCATCCTGGGCCATAAACAATTCCCGGCTGATCATGCTGACCACGCGAACGGAATGCCCTTTGTCCAGCAGTTCCTGCTGGGCCTGTATGGCAGGGTCAAGCTCCGAACCGCTGGCTATTAAAACCAGATCTATTTTTTCTCCGATCTCCTGGCTTACAACATAACCCCCCCGCAGCGCTGCTTTGCCCGACCCCTGCAATTGAGGTAGTTTCTGGCGGGAAAGGATCAGGGCTGTTGGCCCGCAACGGCGCTTTACAGCATGCAGCCAGGCTGCTGAGGTTTCTTTTCCGTCCGCCGGCCTGAGCACATGCAGGTTGGGAACAGAACGCAAGTTAGCCAGGTGTTCCACCGGTTGGTGGGTAGGACCGTCTTCCCCTACCGCAATACTGTCATGAGTATAAACATAGACTACTGATAAACCCATCATCGCCGCTAACCTGACCGGAGGTTTCATGTAATCGTAGAAAACCAAAAAGGTGGAGCCAAAGGGCCGCAATCCGCCGTGCAGGAAAATTCCGGAAAGAACAGCACCCATGCAATGTTCGCGAACCCCAAAATGCAGGTTGTTTCCGGCAGGGTTAGCAGCCTGAAAGTCACCAAATCCTTTTAAGTAAGTTTTAGTAGAAGTGTTTAAATCCGCTGAACCGCCAATCATATTAGGCAGGTATTCAGCTAACACCTGCATCACTTCACCTGACGCGGCTCGAGTAGCCACCGGCTGGTCATCAAAACTCCAGAGCCGGGAATCATCAGCTAACTCACCGGGCACCTGTCCTGAAAACCAGGCCTCCCATCTTTCGGCCATTTCAGGATATTCGCTGCGGTAGTCGCCAAAAAGTTTACTCCACTCTTCTTTTCTTGCGTTAAGAATATCTTTATAACCGTTGAAATGTTCATATACTTCCGGAGGCACATGGAAAGTAGGCTCTAAAGGCCATCCAAGATTTTTCTTGGTCTGCAATACTTCATCTGCCCCCAGTGGGGCGCCATGAACCCCGGCAGTCCCTTGCTTATTAGGTGAACCGTAGCCAATTTCGGTGCGCACCATAATCATGCTGGGACGACCTGTTTCCTGTTTTGCCTCTTCAAGGGCCTCTGTAAGAATCTCAATCCGGTTGCCTTCTTCTACCCTCAGGACCTGCCAGCCATAAGCTTCAAAACGTTTCCCCACATCTTCAGTAAAAGCAAGATCAGTGCTGCCGTCAATGGTGATCTGATTATCATCATAGAGACAGATCAGCTTACCCAGCTTTAAGTGGCCGGCCAGTGATGCGGCTTCTGAGGTAATGCCCTCCATCATGCAACCGTCTCCGGCATAGATGTAGGTATGATGGTCAACCAGGGGATAACCGGGACGGTTGAACTCAGCGGCCAGACGACTCTCGGCAATAGCCATCCCTACCGCGTTGGCAAAGCCCTGACCCAGCGGGCCAGTGGTAGTTTCTACCCCGGGAGTATGGCCATATTCCGGGTGACCGGGCGTCCTGCTGCCCCATTGTCGAAAGTCTTTTATCTCCTCCAAA
Organism: Syntrophomonadaceae bacterium; assembly: GCA_007119335.1. Classification (GTDB taxonomy): domain Bacteria; phylum Bacillota; class Dethiobacteria; order DTU022; family DTU022; genus B1SED10-74M. The sequence goes on along the minus strand of SKPU01000079.1, from coordinate 988 downwards.
GAAAGCGGGTAACCAAAAAGATGGAGCAAGGCATAAAGCAGCATCGAACCGTGTCCAGCTGAAAGAACAAAACGGTCACGGTCAGGCCAATTGGGGTGGTCAGGACTATGCTTCAGAAACCGGGTCCACAAGGTATAACCGATAGCTGCTCCGCCCATCGGTAAACCGGGATGTCCTGATTTAGCTTTTTCAACAGCATCAACAGCTAGAAAACGAATTGTATTTACAGCCGCATCATCGATTGCTTTCAAGTTAAGACACTCCATTCTTTAAGGTTCATCGACCTTTATGGTTTATCAACAACATTCAATTCTATTTCCAACGCTACATAATCAATTGGGTCAGTGGTAAAACTGCTTTCCTGCTCTTTACCGAGAATAACTTTGTCAATTACAACCTCGAAACCATCTTGTTCTTCCACAATGCCTGGTTCAAAGCTCTGGATTCCCTGATCCCCGGGTTCCGGCTGTAATTCTTCAATCTCAATACTAAAATGAAGTTCAAATTCTAATTCGTTATCATCGTAATAATCGACATCAAAATTGAGAGTAATCCATTCCAGCTCAAAAACATCGGATTCTTTTACTAACCAGACCAACTCCCCACTAAAGCCATGTGCCTTTGTATATTCAATAATAAACCCTGTATCAGATTCAAAAAGGTGAGGGCCGTCAATTATTTCTGTAGTTGAAAGAAGAAGCTGGCCATGATAGATCCAGGACCAATAATAATTAGAGGTGATCAGGGGCTCGTCAACTTCAACTTCTTCCGGATAATCCGGTTCCTCAAGGTCAGGATCCTCTTCAAGCTGATCTTCTAAATCCGGATCGACCAGATCAGGATCATCAACTGGATCCGGATCTAAATCATTTTCAGGATCCGGGCTACAGCCGATTGATAAAACCGCAAACAGGACAGTCAAAGCAAGCACTATTAGTAGCCTCAAAAACATGCTTCTCACTTTACCCATCTCCCTTGCATATAACCG
>SKPU01000215.1 GCA_007119335.1 Syntrophomonadaceae bacterium | reverse complement strand
CCTTCTTCATAGTCATAAATGCCGTAAGTGTCTGCAAGATAAAGCAGGTCTATGCCCGGCAAATCTTCTTCAGTTAGGGTTTCTTTTGCCTCCGTTTCAGGGTGGTAACCCAGGTAATCTTCGTCCTTTTGGTAGAATTGACCTTCCGGGCGGGTAAAACGGCGGTGCTCGGCGATCCAGAAGATGGCGCTGTGCTCGCGGTAGTCTTCATCCGGGACGGTTTTGTCAACTACGAGCAGGTCGATTTCCCTGGTCGGTAGGAGGTGCCAGGTTAAAATGTAGCCGCCGATTAAAAGAGCGACAATTAATAACACATGCCAGCGCTGCATATTACCCGCCTTTCCGGCTTAAATATTTTTAGAGGTGCCGTGGTTTTTAATCTTGATATAGCTCGCCGAAATAGTCAGCAATTATCTCATAGCTTTCTTTTAACCGGAACCGGCTCTGTGGTTCTTCCCAGGCTTCCCAGAGGTAGGGGAAAATGTCTTCGGTAAAGACTTCTTCTGTGCGCGGTTCGAAATCGATTACCTGCGGCCAGCCTTCTTGATCTGCTGTTTCAAGCCCTAGCTTGCTGTAGGTGGCCGGGTAAAAGATAAAACCGTCTGTTGCTTTATAGGACAAATCGTCCCGGGCCGGGTGTTCTAAATATTCCCCGGGATCGTTTAAGATTTTTCTTTCTGTGGGATCGGATACATTTAATAGCATCCAGGGCAGGCGCATTAGGATCTGGCCTGTTTCCCGGTCAACATAAAAGTGGGCCAGTGAACTGTACTCTTTTGCGTCCGGGTGGAAATTACCATAGTTTAACTCGCTCTCATCAGAATAAAGCGCTTCAAAGACCCTCCCGTCAGCGGTGATCCTTTCGCGGTTAACCAGGGTTTCGATGCGGGTAAACTTAGCTTCCCGGGACGGATCGGGTTTGAAATTAAGCAAGCCCCGGTTGTAAGATGGAACAGCCAGTAGCGAGGCTTCTTCTAAGGAATCAATCCTGAGCAAGAATTCAGCACCGGTAGGCAGTTCCGGCAAATCTCCAACGGGCAAAAGGAATTCTCCCGCTTCCCTGAAACCGGTGTCGATGCCTACGATAAGGCCAATTTCTTCCCAGGGTGAGTCGTTTTGCAACCCGCGGTCTGCAAAGTCTATTTCGATGGAAAGGTAAAGGAATGCTTCGTCTGCGCCGATCTCAAAGGCTTCTATTTTACCAAAATTATCCTGTCGATTGTCTGCCGGATTGAAAACAGTTTGCCCGTCAGCTTCAAGCCAGGACTCGAAAAGCTGTTCCTCGTTGCGTGATTCTGGTTCCACCGCCAGTATCCCGTAATTTTGCTCGGGGCACATTGCGTTTTGCCACAGGACCTGGCGCTCCCAGGGGACCATAAACGGTTCGGTGTTCCAGGTTTTTTTGGCCCATTCATCGGTCCACTCAAAAATAACTCCCCCCGCGTAGCCCTCATCTATAATTGAACGCATCATGCGCACGGTCATTTCCCCCTGGTCTGTTTCATCCAAGCCGCCGTGGTGCAACCCGCCCGGACTTAAATGAGCGGTGTTTAAGGAAGTGGCAATGCCGAACTCGGCGACTAAGGCCGGATAAGGCGGGTGAATATCCATAAACTTACTCAGGTAGCCTTTATACCTGAAAACCCCCTGATCGTCTTCATATTCAGCAAAAGCAGGTTCGTTGTTCATAAAATCCGGGTAGTTAGGGTATATGTGGTAGGCACCGAAAAAGCCTGCTTCGTTCTTTGGCCCGGCGCTGAAAATATTTGGGTCAACCGTTTCACGTATGTTGTAGCCGGGGGTGCCGTCTTCTTCGTACTCGGTTTTGTGGTCGAACGGATCTAAGGTGGGCCAACTGACAAAGCCGACCGGGTACTGCCAGCCGTATTCAGCCTGGCTGTACTCGAGGGTGTGGTTGCACATTTCAGCAATCCAAGTTTCAGTTGGTGAAGCCTCACCGGGGGTTGCTTTGACATAATCACCATCAAAGCCATTCAGCCCGGGGTTGGCTTCATCGGTAGCTTCTACTTCGTCTGGCTCGAACTCCCGCCCGATCAGGATGCCCAGGAGGTATGAAGAAACATCGACCGAGTAATTGCCGTAGGCACGGTAGGGACGGGCCGGGATATCGGCGTTGCCGTGCAGGGCATCGATCACCAGGTCAATTTCTTTCAGGTAAGCTTCACGATATTCTTGATCATGAAAGTTCTGTCCCGGCACTTCATCATGGGGCCAGATTTCCTGGATCAGGTATAGGGGTTCGTTATCGGGGTTGGCATTGTATTCGGCCAGGATGTTGTAGAAAGCAGGATCGAGAAGGGTGTAAAGGCGAATGGTGTTGGCGTTCATTGCGGTAATATCCTTTAACCAGGCACGGTAGAGCTCCCGGTCTGCCGGAAACTGGGTATACCAGCGGCCGGGCAGGGAGGTGCCCACGTTAACCCCTTTAATCATTAAATCAGACCAGCTTTCACCGTCATATACTTGCAGGTAGCGTTCCCCGGTCCGGGCGGAGAGCCTGGTCTCCTCAATTATCTTATATTTATTTTCAGGTTCTGCTTCTTCCGTTTCACAGCCGAAGATAACGGCAGACAACAAAATGACCAATATTAAGCAGGTAAATAGTTTTAGCCTGTTCAAGTTAAAAGCACCAACTTTGCAATAAAAGTGTTGGAGCTAATTATAACATACGGCTCGAAGCAGATTAAACTCAAAGCCCAGACTTTTACAGTTAGCTTAGCAAATTGAGTTGGGTCAACATAGATTAAAAGCGCAGATTTGTTGTTTTTAAAGTTAAAGCATGTAGTTTGGAGGTGGTAAATTTTCATTGACAACAACAAGCCTGTCCCAGGAAGGCCTGCTAAACAGCGGACGATTAAAGATTTGAGGCGCCTGGCAAACCGGAAAGAGCGGCGGCATAATTAAGGATAAAGTTTTCTAAAGGCTGTTTATGACTTCCTCGAAATAGAGTCATTTATCAAGGGCTATGCATTTATCAAGGGCTATGATGGAAAAAACAAGTTTCGGAGCAAGACGAAATTGCGCTGGACTACAAGTAAATCCAGGACACTTTCGACACTGACTGAAACAATAATTATTTACGGCCGGAGGTGTTCAACAAATTCCAGAAAAATATCAATTTTTTAGCATAGCAAAATTTATGCCAGACTACGTCAAAAAGCTTCGTGACTACTGCACATAAAGGGCTTTCCCCTTTTTAAAGCGCAAAAGAAGGGTTTTAGTATAGCACTATATATATCACTAAATCAAACATGCCCGCGCCTTTTACAAAACTGGGGCTTTCGCTTTTTAAAGCTGTAAAAGGCCGGCCGGAACACACATAGGAAACAAGATAATACTCTCCATGAAGCCACCCTGGAACTAAGCAGCTGTGTAAATGCAAAATGTTTCACGTGAAACATTTTGCTGATTTGCATTGTAAGTTTCACGTGAAACTTTCCTCATAGTCCCTCTGGTAAAAGTTTTTCCATTAAACGCTCCAGATCTTCGTCGCTGTAATAATAGATTTCAATTGTTCCACCGTTCTTAGCCTGCTTAATTTTG
>SKPU01000158.1 GCA_007119335.1 Syntrophomonadaceae bacterium | reverse complement strand
GATTTCCAGATGCCGGAGAAATTTGATTTAACCTACATTGGTGAAGATGGAGACAAGCATCGTCCCGTAGTCATTCACCGGGTGATTTATGGGGCAATGGAACGTTTGATTGGTCTTTTGATTGAGCATTATGGCGGCGCTTTCCCGTCCTGGCTGGCCCCGGTGCAGGTTAGCGTGATCCCGGTAACCGATCGCAGTCATGAATATGCTAAAAAAATATACGATCAGCTAAATGAAGAAGCTTTGAGAGTAACCTTAGATGATCGCAATGAAAAGGTTGGTTATAAAATCCGGGAGGCGCAAATTAAAAAAGTACCTTATATGCTGATTGTAGGGGACCAGGAAGTGGAAAGCGGACAGGTAGCGGTCCGGCATCGCAGTGATGGCGATCTCGGCGCAGAAGATTTTTCCATTTTTATCGATAAGTTAAAAACCGAGATTAGTGAAAAAAGCATTTGACCGGGCATTAATATTTTGTTATGATTAGTACTGTTAAAATATGTTTTAAGCAGAAGTTACCGCTTCTCACCCTGAGACTATCACTGTTACCAGGGTTTATCCATAAAGTTTAAGGATATAAAGAGCAGCGGGATACCCTTGCTCTTTAATTTTTTCAGGAGGTGAAATAAGATTAGTAAAAATTTGTTCGTGAATGAACAAATTAAAGCCAAGGAAGTTCTGGTCATTGATGCAGAGGGCACTCAACTCGGGACCATGAAAACAGATGAGGCTTTACAGTTGGCCCAGGAGAAGAAAATGGACCTGGTGAATGTTGCACCCAGTGCAAAACCACCGGTATGCCGCTTAATGGATTATGGAAAACACAAGTATGAGCAAAGCAAGCGCGATAAAGAAGCAAAAAAGAAACAGAAGACAACAACGATCAAGGAAATCAAGTTACGGCCAAATATTGATAAACATGATTTTGAAGTCAAAGTCAAAAGGGGACAAAAGTTTCTATCGAAAGGTGATAAGATTAAAGTTACGGTTATGTTTCGGGGTCGCGAAATAACTCATCCTGAGATTGCCCAGGGTCTTTGTAAAGATTTAGCTGAAGAACTGGCTGATTATGGAGTTGTAGAAAAGCCTGCCAAACAGGAAGGGCGTAATATGATCATGATTTTAGCGCCTAAATCATAGTAATAGGAAGGTTGTTATCAGAATGCCTAAAATGAAAACCCACAGCGGTGTGGCAAAGAGGTTTAAAAAGACCGGGGGAGGAAATTATAAGCGCTACCAGGCTTATAAAAGCCACCTTACCAGCAAGAAAAGTCCTGCCCGCAAAAGAAGATTGCGTAAATCGACATTAGTTAAGAGTGCAGATGTCAAAAGGATTAATCAATTTATAAAATAAGGCCGGTAAGTTGTGGCTTAATATTGTTTGAATTGAAATGTAAGTATAACTGAAAGTATAAATGGGAGGATGATTGATTATGCCTCGCACCAAGAGAGGTCCTATCGCCCGTAACAGGCGAAAAAAAGTATTAAAACTGGCCCGGGGTTATTACGGAGCAAAAAGCAAGTTATTTCGAGTTGCCAATCAACAGGTCATCAAGTCGCTTACTTTTGCTTACCGGGATCGCAAACAAAAGAAGAGGGAATTTCGTAAGTTATGGATTGCCCGGATCAATGCTGCAGCCAGAAACGGTGGTTTGTCTTACAGCAAATTCATCAATGGACTGAAAAAAGCAGATGTGCAAATTAACCGTAAAGTATTAGCTGAATTAGCGGTTAACGACAAGGATGCTTTTTCAAAACTGGTTGAAGTAGCAAAAGAGAATAGTTAAGTGGAGCCGATTTACGTAAGCAGCCCCGATAATTCGCTGCTTAAAGAGTATATAAAACTGCAGAGTAACAAACGTTACAGGCAGAAAATCAAGCAAATAGCCCTGGAAGGTCCCAACCTGGTCACCGAAGCGCTTCGGGCAGGATTGACCCCCCGGGCTGTTTTCTATACAGAGGAATACTATGATCGGGCAGGCAAAGTATGGTTGGACAGTCTTCTGCCCGGAGTAAAACAGCTTATTTTGTCTCCGCGGCTATTTAATAAAATGGCAAAGACAGAATCTCCCCAGCCTGTTGCAGCTATATTTCACTTCAGTGAGCGGGAAGAAGACCCAAAAGATTTGGCGGTAATCACCCGGCTGGTCCTAATCCTGGATCAGTTACAGGATCCGGGCAATATGGGGACCATTATCCGGACTGCTGCGGCAGCCGGGGCAGGTATTATTTATTACACAGCTGGCAGTGTTGATCCTTATAGCCCCAAGGTCTTGCGGGCCACTGCCGGGGCAGTATTTCATCTGCCATTGAAACAGGTCAGGGATTCATTAAAGCTGTGCGCGAATTTAAAGGATAATGGTTTTCAGGTGGTTGCCGGCTGTGCTGACTCTTCAGTGCACTATTGGGCGGTGGACTACCGGAAACCGACAGCGCTGCTTGTCGGCAATGAAGCCGGAGGAATAGCTGAAGAGCTGAGCACAGAAGCTGATCAAAGGGTATCAATACCACTTTCAGGCCCGGTTGAATCACTGAACGCTGCGGTGGCCTGCGGAATCATTATCTATGAAATAATCCGACAGCGTAATAATTAGCACCAGCCATTATCAACCAAGTTAGAAAAATAAAATATTTCGGGGCATACGATTGTTACCCTGGCAATTGCAATGCAGAAACCTTCTAAAATTGAATAATTATATAACTTCAAGGTGTTGAATTGGACTATAATTATTGTTTCCGTATAGGTTGATGTGGTTTTATATTTCATAGCTAACAGTTAATATCTGCACTCATATTGAGAAAGGCGAAGCAGGAAGATTGTTTTAACGTTTAAATATTGAAATAAATGCTAAAATATATAAATTACAAGAAAACGAGATAAACTCTTATGACGACAGCCCTTTAGGATAGATCGCTACTGATATTACTGTTAAGGTTGGAGCAATGAGAAAAAATTTCAGGTTTAATTTACAGGAAATAGCAGGGGCTATAGGAGATTATGGCACTTTGCTTCCGATTGTTATTGGAGTTGCCGTGATTACGGAAGCGAATCTGTCTCATATCCTGTTCTTCTTCGCCCTTAGCTACATTGGCACCGGTGTTTATTACAAACTTCCGGTGCCGGTAGAACCAATGAAAGCAATTGGTGTAATTGCCATTGCCGGGACACTATCAGTGGCTGAAATTGCGAGCGCAGGTATTTTAATGGGCTTGACACTACTTATTCTGGGCTTTACAGGCGGGATCGAGCTAATAAAAAGCTATGTACCAATGTGCCTCGTACGGGGAATTCAGTTGGGGCTGGCCTTAATATTGATGCGAGAGGCGTTTAATTTCATTACAGCTGATTGGCAGTTAGGATTGGTTTCCTTGGCCATTGTTCTTGTTTTCACCTTTGCACCAATATTGGACATATCGTCCCTCGTTGTTTTCGTTTTGGGTCTAAGCCTGGGAATATACTTATACGGTATCCCCTCTGTAACGTATTTCTCCTTGCCCAAACTTATCATACCTACAGCACCAGAATTATGGAGCGGTTTTCTACATGGGGCTGTGCCCCAGCTTCCCTTAACTTTAGGTAATGCTGTTTT
>SKPU01000053.1 GCA_007119335.1 Syntrophomonadaceae bacterium | reverse complement strand
ATTTTTAATATTAGCCATTAATTCCAGATAACGCTTTTCATGCTGCTTTTCAGCTACAGCGATCGATTCAAAAACATCAGCCAGATCATTGAATCCTTCCTCCCGGGCAGTTTTAGCGAAACCGGGATACATATCGGTCCATTCGTAATTTTCACCACCGGCAGCTTCCTTCAGGTTATCTAGTGTGCTACCAATTACTCCTGCCGGGAAAGTGGCCTGGATTTCAACTTCTCCACCTTCTAAAAACTTAAACAACCTTTTGGCATGCTCTTTCTCCTGACTCGCAGTTTCTTCAAAAATTGCTGAAATTTGTTCAAACCCCTCTTTTTTCGCTGCACTGGCAAAATAGGTATAACGGTTTCTGGCCTGTGACTCACCGGCAAATGCTGTTAAAATATTTTTTTCTGTTTTAGTTCCTTTTAAACTCATAGTAGCGTATTCCTCCTTTAAATAGTTAAATATGCTGAATTAGCTCTGCAACATTTCTTTATATTATACTAAGATTAATAGGGTTCTGCAAGTCATTATTATTATTGAAAACTTTCTATTTAACTTTTAGAATTTTCCTAAGGAGCCCGATTTTTATAAACACCAGCGGAGCCAGGTAGGTAATCCAAAAAGTAGAGAAAGCATGTTGAGCGAAGGTTAACAATTGGGAATTGAAAGGCACAGTTTCGTTAACTCCCGGGATGATTAGCAAAATCACCAAAAGGCCGGTAACAGCCCTGGCCAGATGCTGCCACCACAGACCACGGACCTCGAAATTAATTTTTTTCCTTTCCAGCAGGTACCCGGAAGCTGCTCCAGCAAGATAACCCATTAGATTAGGAGCATAGAGAGCAGGCAAGAAAGACAGACCGAAAGGAATAACTAAAACAAAAAACATCAGCAATCTGAACGGTATTCTCTCTGCGATACGGTTTTCTACAAAAGTTACTCCAATCCAGAAAAACAGAGCCAAAAACAAAGCCCCGGCTACAAACCCACCGATTACATCGCCCAGGAAATGGTATCCGAGCATGGTCCTGGAAAGACCAACCAGGACTATCATCACACTCGAAAAAATCCAAAACCAGCGTCTTTTCACCATCACAGCCAGATAGCCCCACACACTGATCGCCCCGGAAGCATGACCGCTGGGGAAAGTGTATGTAGGAACTGTAACACCGGGAACATCCGGCCGGGGCAATCTGGCCAAATCTTTAGGCACTTCGCTGGTTACAAAGATAGAAGAAGGCATTAAAATTAAACCCCAAAACCCCAGGTGTTTATTCAAAGACCAGTAAATCACGGCAAAAAAGACCAGGAAAAAACCTTCGCTGCCCAGGACAGTAACAACCTGAAAAAAGTTATACACGACAATGTTTGATATGGTAAAAGAAACTAAGGAGTAAGTAAATCCGGTATCCCTTAAAGGCCCCCAGAAAAAGTAGAGAATGACCGCCAATAAAGTAATCATAATAAAAAATATCAAGCGGTAAAATCGTTCTTTGTCTGGAACTGATGAAAAATAATTGCGGGTTAGTGGTGGTAATTCCATTCCTAATACTCTCCTGACCGGACCTGCTCAACCCAATTGGCAAGCTCACTGATGGTAGTAATATCTAGCTCCTCTGCCCGTTCCTGATCCATCATTATTGTATAGGTTTTATTAATCGGGGCATAATCAAGCCAGACCAGTTCATTTTCAATATCTTTCTCAGTCAGCTTTTCATAAAGCTCGTCAGAATCAGTGATCGTGTCGTCTTCTAAATGTATATCTCTCCATGCATCACCGGTGTATTCCCAGTAAGCGTCGATCTCCCCTTCAAGCAGGGCACCGCGTATTGTTTCGGTTCCAACCATATGCTTCCTGTCTTCTACTGGAATACCGGCATTAGTCAAGGCATAAACTAATATATATCGCAAAATTTTATGTTCGGTGAATTCATGAGAACGAATGGTGACCGGTTTTCCCTCATAAGGTTTTTTAATCTCTTCTGTAATCAACTCTTCTTCCAAAAGCCATTTCCGGGCTACTTCAGCCGGTTCATTGCCTTCAATCGCTGCCTGATAGTTAAGTTGTCTCTTTGTTTCATTATCCAAATGCTGAGTGACTTCAGCCAAAACAGACTCTATGTGCGGGTAACTTTCCAGAACTTGTTCACGAAAGACCGGGGCAGGATTATTTGCCGGAAAAACTTGTTTATCGTCTTCCAGGACGATAAGGTCCAATTCTTCAATTTTCCCATCTGTGGTAAAGCCGATAGCTGCATCTACATCTCCGGCCCGTAAAGCTTCATGAGTAAGCCCAATCGCTATTTCATAAACTTCGTCAAATTCTAAGCCGTATTCTTTCTCAAGAGTTTGCAAACCTTTTTGATCAACTATGAACTCTTCATTGGCCGCAAATTTAACTATTTCCTCGGGTTCATCGGTTTCTTCGGCAGGACAACCAATCAAGAATGCTCCCACCAGTACAATCAAAACCAAGGTCATCCCCAAAGCAAATATTCTCTTCGCTTCCATCTGTCTGGCCTCCTGTTCACAAATCCTCCCTCTTTATCAAGTTATGGAAGGAAGGTATTTCAGAGAGCTACTAAATTAACTATAACATGGTTGAGGCCCTTTTGGGTAGAAGGTTTTCAGAATAAAGTGATCACTCCATAAAGGCTTAGATAGCCTGCAAAAAACATGGTTGGAGCATCCCAGGTATGCGGTGAAAACGCCTCGACCAGAGTCATAATCAGCGGTATAGCAGCAAGAGCAATTATATACTGCAGCGGATTGAAGAAAGATATATAGGAGGCTACGATTATTAAGCTGGTTATAAAAACGACAGCACTTCCCTCAAGGCTGCGGGTATATTTCCGCTTTGTAAAAAGGGCGTAAGCCTGATACTTGTGTTTACCAAAACGGAATCCAACCGGTTCAGCAAGACCGTCACCAATCCCATAGATCAAGATCGGAATAACGACCAGGTGCATTAGATCGTAATAAGCAAATAGCATGCTGGCCGGAAGAAGAATCACGTAACCTGCCGCGGTCTGGCTAATAATCCATAGTAAAGTGTACGGACGATCCTCGGGACGATCAAATGAATGAAACATTACCCTGATCATTGAAATCCTGTTCCGAATCGGCTTAGCATAAAATACAAATTTGGCTACAGCCAAAAAAGCGCCAAGGGCATACAAACCAAATGCCTCTTCATGGGCATAGCCCCGGTTCAGAAAAATTGGAATAAAGAATAGTAAAAAATGATTAATTTTGCGTGTGTAATTCACTTTTACATTTTTATGAATAACCAACAAGCCGTTTACGTATTGTATAAAGACCAAAGAAAATACATTGATACTCTGGGTTAGTATATAGCTTAAATCAAGTATTTTTTCCATCAACACCATTCTTTCGCAGCATGTTCCAGGTTATTTGTCCTGACAAAGTTAATCGCTTATTTGATGATTATAACATAAAAGTATTACTGTATTGTTATTAACATAGATTTAAAGACATGGATTTAGCCCTTATTGTGTAAACTTTTTGTAAACTTATCTGGGGTTAAGAAAAATACTAAAACAGGAGTTTTAGTAAAAAAGGTAATAGTGTATGATGTCACGATTT
>SKPU01000256.1 GCA_007119335.1 Syntrophomonadaceae bacterium | reverse complement strand
TGTGGTGCAGACAGGATGCGGACAGCTTTACTCTTCTACCTTCAGGTAGCCATACATCCCGGCATCCCGGTGACCGGGCACAGCACAGTAGTACTCAAAAGTGCTGCCCCGATCAGTCTAATTCGGTCGTCTAACTTCATTAAAAACACCTCTCATCCCTTATTATGCAATTTAACATAAAATATCTCCAATTTTCTTAGAGCTACAAAGCAATATATAGTTTATATAAAGCGAGTGATATCCGGGTCTCCGTCCTGATGAGGTGCCTTGCCCGGGATGCCCCCAAACCGTTCGATTTAAGACATCTGTAGGAACGGTAATCGATTGAGGCATCAAACGGTATTTGAATTCGGGAATTAAAAACTTGGTTGGATGAGGACAGTGCAGCAGGCGGTGTTAACTGGTCTGGTTCCAGACAGTATCATGGCAGGTAGAAAAGAACGGCCTTTTAATAAATAAACCGGGCATAATAATTTAAATCCGGTTTATTTTTTTGCTTTTGCAGCAACTTCGTAAACTTCTATTTCTATCGGCATACCCGTAATATCCTTTGATATTTGGTCCAGGATTTTCTTGGCTTCCGGGAAGCTGTCATCCAATGTTTCTTTGGATTTCCACAAGGTAACTGTCATAGTCTTCTGCTTGTTGTGATCTGTTAAGACGTAACCGCCTTTGTAGCCTTTTTTATCCTTAGTGTTATTTTCTTCAAGGAACTTCACCACCTGTTCTATGTGGTCCCCAGAAATCGTGGCAACTCTAGCATACATAATCAAATTCCCCCCTTAGGTAATCTTTCCAAGCAATATTACTAATATAATAGTATTGCTTGCGTATGATGATACTCCATGTCTAATTCATTGTCAAGGGCTTAGGACATGTTAATTGGTAGTTGTAAGAAGACATAGCAGGGTATTTAAAATCATTTCCCTTTCAACACTATAGAAGTTTCTGCAGATTTATCATTTGACTAAGCCGGCTAGTGCCTTTAACATGGTTAAACAAACATTAGCTATTTAACAGCACTGAAAGGTAAAGTTCAGAAAATCCTCAGTTATTTACCATCATTTACATCCTTACTACAGGGGAGATCGATTTTCAGATAATAAAATTAAAGCTTGCAAAAGTTGTATTTGTACTGCTTCCAATTATCGAGGTTGATGGCAAGCTGTGCCTTGGTTGTCCGACCGGAAATATTGTGATGTTGACAAAGACAGCGGTTTTAAGGTAGGACTGATCCTGCCGGAATATAACATAGACTGGATTTGAGGACCTTATCAGCCGGCTTATTTCACAGACGATCTCGTGTATTTTTCATCCGCCAGCAGGCTCTATGCTGTAGATCGGTGAATAGGGGAGTAATGAATTGTTGTGTAGCAGATATTTTATGGGCCTTAATAAGAAAATATTTAAATAAGCATATTAATACAATAGTGAGCTAGCTTCCAGGACAGTTTTTCCCTTCCCGCCACCTTCCCAAAAGAAGAAGGCAGGCAAAACGCCGAGCTTGGGTTGTTCCCATCTCACAACCGCCATTATGCTGTTATTTTTCGACCGACTGGTTGTTTCCTTAAAAGCGTACGCTCCTAAATAATAATATTTTGCCTAAATCAATCTATGTGGTAACATACTAACAGGAGAAGATTAATTAAAAAGATAGGTGATATTAAATGGGTGATTCAGCAATTATCGAGCAGCAGATCGAACAAGAGAAGGACAAACTGGTTGAAATGGCCCGGGCTATCCATAAAAACCCAGAGGTTGGAGGACAGGAATTTTTTGCTTTGGATCTAATCACAAAATACCTTGCGAATCAAGGGTTTAAGGTATGGCGGGGCATAGGTGGCTTAAAAACGGCCTTTATGGCCAGTTTTGGGGAGGAAGGGTTCCATATCGGATTCTGTTCCGAATATGATGCTTTGCCGGAAATAGGCCACGGCTGCGGTCATAACCTGGTGGGCATCGCCGGTGTAGCTGCGGGTGTGGCCCTGGCAAAAAGCCTGGGTGACATGCCGGGCCGGGTATCAATTATTGGCACCCCCAATGAAGAAGATGAGGGAGCCAAAGTAGAACTGGTCAGGACAGGTGTTTTTGACGATGTTGATGCCGCCATGATGTTCCATCCCGGCTGTTCCACCTGTTTTTATGTTGAATCACTGGCCTGCCGGGATTATAATTTAACCTTCCACGGCCGCAGCGTGCATGCTTCGACTGAACCGTGGGAAGGAAGGAATGCCCTGGAAGGTGTCATCCAAACTTTTAACGGCATTAATGCTCTGAGGCAGCATCTGAAAGATGATGTTCGCATTCATGGTGTAATTTCTGAAGGCGGACTGGCTCCCAATGTTATCCCCAACCGAGCTGCTGCCGATTTTATTATCAGGGCCCGCGACAGCAGCTACCTTAATGAAGTTGTCGAAAAGGTTGTGGCCTGCGCCAGGGGAGCGGCAACAGCAACCGGGACTACCCTTGAAGTTACCGAATCAGGTTACCCTTACGATGCTATGGTCAGCAACAGGGTAATGGCAGATCTTTTTCAAGAAAGTCTTAAGGAATCGGGCTATAATCTGGAGTCGTCATACGATGAAGGATTAGGTTCAATGGATATGGGGAAAGTCAGCCGGGTTACGCCTTCTATTCAACCATTAGTTGCTATTACAGAACAATGGGTGCCCGGTCATACTCACGAATTCAGTGCGCTGTGCGATACAGACGAAGTATACGAGATCATGCTTACTGTAGGATAAGCAATGGCTTTAACCGGGCTAAAAATCCTGAAGGATAGAGAGCTGCAGAATAGAATCCTGCAGGAGTTTTCAGAAGAGACAAAGAGGCGGAATTGATCATCGATATAACTTCCAAATCTGCTACCGGCAGTGCAGCCATAGCCTTTAGTTTAGTAAAGTTCTGCTGGAGGCGGAAAATTTTACTGCGCTTCGGTTTGCGGTTCAGCCAGGAGAAGTTCGCTCAATGAGCAGGGTTCAAGATCTCTTTCCCGCAGGCCGGTGATAATATCAGGCAGAGCAGCAATATCCTGGTTGTTAAAATGCAGTAATACAATACTGCCCCCTTTAGCATTAGCCAGGACATGTTCGACGACCCGCTCTTTAGTGTAGTGATCACCCAGGGCATATATAAGCTCGATATCCCACAGGATTGTGAACATCCCTTTTTCAGCAACAATTTGCTGGATCTTGTCTCTTTGCTGGCTATTGTTTGAGAGAAAGCCGTCTCCGTAGGGAGGCCGGAAAAAGAGGTTGCGGTAAGAAGAACCGATTGCTTCATCGACCGAGTCCTGCCAGGCAGTCAGTTCTTCACGGACCTGTTCTTCGGAAAGTTTGGTTATGAATGGATGGCTGTAGGTGTGGTTGCCCAGCTCGTGGCCTTCTTCAACAGCTCGGCGCCACACTTCCGGCTGGTTTTCAACAATATTACCTTTAGGGAAAAGGGTTGCCTGCATATCATATTCTTTGAAGATGTCAAGTACCCGGTGGGTCAACTCTTCTCCCGCTCCGTCATCAATGGTAATCGCTACCTTATTGGTTTCACGGTTCCCGTAATTAATGATGGTTTCGGAGCGCATCATTTTATTCTCTTCGCGCAGCTTTT
>SKPU01000122.1 GCA_007119335.1 Syntrophomonadaceae bacterium | reverse complement strand
AGTAAGCCTACCCGAGGTTCAGTAGAATTCATGACCTGCTGAGCATAGATGCGGCCCATAAATGCATACTGAACCAGCTGATCCGGGCGGGCATCCATGTTCGCGCCGACATCAAGGAATAGAACAGCGCCTCCCTTAAAACCGGGCATGGGAGTAAGTAGGGCCGGACGGCTGATTCCGCCCAAACGTCCTAAAAAAAGTAAACCTCCGGCCATAAAAGCTCCGGTATTTCCAGCGCTTAAAACAGCATCGGTTTCATTTTCTCGCACCATCTGCAAAGCCTTGACCATCGAAGATTCTTTTTTCTTACGAATTGACAGACCCGGATCATCGTCACCGGAGATCACTTCTTCGGCATGACAAATCTCCACTCGATTCGCCGGGTAGTCTAACCCCTGGAGAGCAGACAGAATTTCATCTTCCCGTCCGCACAGGGTGATCTGTAAATCTTCCAGTTTTTTAAGGGCTGTGATTGCACCGAGGACAATTTCCCCCGGGGCATTGTCACCCCCCATAGCATCGATGGACACTTTTACCAATCAAAACACTTCCTTAAATGATCAGTTAAAAAACCAATTAAAAATAAGTACAGTACGCCCCTTAAAGCTTACGAAATAGGCGTACTGTCTGCTTAATACTTAGTTAACTTTAACGGCTTCCCGTTCCTTATAATGTCCGCAGTTTAAACATACCCGGTGAGTGGGTTTTAATTCATAGCAATGCGGGCAGGGAACCAGGTGGGGTGCAGTGAGCTTATAATTTGCTCTCCTGGAATTCCTTTTTGCCTTGGAAGTCCTTCGCTTTGGAACAGCCACTTTAACGCCTCCTTACTTAGCTTCAGCTGCCTGAACTATATTCCTTGAGCTTTAGCAACCTGACATCAATTAATTCGTCATCTGTGCTGCATTGGCAGGATGACTGGTTTAAATCAGCGCCACAACCGGCACAAATACCTTTGCATTCTTCTTTACAGAGTGGTCGAAATTCTTGAACCAATATTATCTGCTGTCGAATATATTCCTCAAGATATAGGTAATCTCCGGGTACTGTCAGCATATTAGCTGCTTGATCAACCAAATTTTCCTGTGTATAATCCTCAGATGATCCCCTGACCACTGTAAAAACCTCGGTAAACTTACCCTTCACTTGCTGGGTAAAAGCTTCAAGGCACCTTGAACATGGCACGGAAAAAGAGGCTTCGAAACTACCACTGACTAAAACTTTATCTTCAGTATAGGTAGCGCTAACCATTAAGTCTAAAGTTCCGCCTTCAGAAAAATCATTATAATATTCATCCAAATCTTTTTGAAAACAATATTCTACCGCTTCGCCAAGCTTGGACTTAATTTCAGGCAAATAAATAAACATTTTAAACACCCCAAAAAACTAAAGTTATTATATAGACCTTTAATTTCTTTGTCAACAAGCACAGACCTGCTTTACAAAATAAGAGTCTAAACAATCAGAGGTTTAGACCAGAGATACAACACCGGCCCTAGTTAGTGACCCCATCAAGTTCTTCACCTTCTGCAGCAGTGCTTTCTAAGTTAATCATGATTTGGTTTGGCAAACAAACGATGCTTTCATATGAATTTTCAATCCACCCGGTATGTGAACAGATCGCTTTCGGACATAATTCACCGGGCATAGGAAGCATTCTAACCCGCCCATTTTCGACTTCGACTTCAGCAGTATGCTGATCTTTATCTCCAAACTGGACAGTATAGCTCATTGATTGGCCGGGAGGAAGCGACAATTCAGCTACCTGTTCATTTTCAACAGTGATTACCGCATATTTTTGCTCTGCAGCACTGGCATCCTCTAGATTGAACCATAATCCGCTTAACCCCAGAAAAAGAATAACGGCGACTACAAGATAATCGGCGATTCGTATTTTTAGTTTCTGCAATTAACATCACCTACAATCATTGAAATCCAATATTTTTAATTTCATTTAGTAACATTATAACATACCAGATTATGGACTGTCTTGATCCTTTTGAGCAGGGACAATTAGCGCATCGGCAGCGATTAAACCATAACCCTCTTCATAAATAATCAACGGGTTAATATCTATTTCGTCAATTGAGCCTTCCAGTTCAGAGCACAGCCTTGACATTTTCATTAATGCTGCTACCAGCGCATCGACATCCTTGGGCACACCACCCCTAAATCCATAGAGTAGAGATTTGCTTTTCAGTTCATTAATCATGGAGCGGGCATCTTCTTCCCGCAAAGGAGCAACTCTTGTGGCCAGGTCTTTGAATACTTCAACAAAAACACCACCCAGCCCCAGGGTTATGGTCGCTCCGAAAATCGGGTCATCCTTCACCCCGACAATTACTTCAAGTCCCGGTTTTAACATTTCCTGAACAAGAACACCCTCTAAGTGAACATCTAAATCATTTTTAACGGCACGCTTAACTAATTCATGGAAAGTTTCTTCGACCCCGGCCTGATCGGAGATATTCAGTTCCACCCCTCCAACATCTGTTTTATGCAGCAGGTCAGGTGACATAATTTTCATTACTACCGGATAACCAATTTCTTCGGCTGCCTGAACAGCTTCGGCGGCAGTAGCAACCAGTTTTTCCCTGGTCACTGGAATGCCATAAGCATCAAGGACCAGTTTAGAGCGCCACTCTGTCATGGCATTACGCTTCCCGCAAGGTTTTTCATAGAGCAAAGAAAGGGCTTTATCCCGCTCCCAGCCAGGAGTATAAGCCGGCATTTCCTGTGATTCTTCGTTTTTTTGCATCCACTCCGCCAAAGAACTAATCGCCCATAGTCCACTTGGTATATGCTCTATTACCGGTACACCGGCCTGTAATAGCCTGTCTTTAGCTTCTTGCGCATATTCCTGACCGGTAGGCCAGGTGAAAACAACCAGCGGTTTTTCAGTCTCGTTATAAGCTTTAATAATTTTTTCGGTTGCTTCCGGATCCGGCATTTCAAGGTTATAGAAAAACCCGCCGACATCAATCTTCGGATCCTGCATTACAAGACGCAGGGCACGCTCGAATAGTTCCGTGTCCGTAAAAAGCTGGGCTGTCAAATCCACCGGATTTCCCACTGCACCAAAGGCCGGGAAAAATTCCCTCAAATTCAACTGAGTCTGCTCAGTAAGAGTGACAACCTCCAGGCCGTATTGCGGACACTTATCGGCTACGACAACCCCTCCGCCTCCGGATATGGTGATCACAGCCATTTTTTTACCACCCGGGTAACGGCCGGAGGCATGGAGAGCTATTAATGCATTCATCTGCTCAACATCATCAGCCCGCGGTACACCATATTGCTTAAAAAGACCTTCGTATACACGATCCTCCCCTACCATAACTCCAGTATGTGAAGCTGCTGCGGAAGCTCCGCTGCTTGTGCGTCCAACTTTAAGCATTGTAATCATTTTTTTGTTTTCAAGTGCATAGCGGCAGGCCTCTCTAAAAAGCTTGCCATCACCCTGCAAACCTTCAAGATAACCGGCTACAATTGACACTTCATCCCGCTTTACAAGGTGGTTTAAAACCTCAGCAAACGATATATCCGCTTCATTTCCGGTACTCACAAAATAGTTGAAACCAATAGAAAGTTGAACGACCATCTGGTAGATTATTCCACCCAAGCCACCACTTT